>DLUI01000149.1 GCA_002742695.1 Sulfuricurvum kujiense
GAGCTTACGCTCGATCACCCTCTTCCATTTTCTCTTTTTAGTTTTGGAACTCTTTTTGCTTTAGGTCGGTTAAATATGCGCATCGTCGCAAAACCACATTAAGGATTTAATTATGGGTTTTAGAATTAATACTAACATTGCGGCGATGAGCGCGCATACAAATGCAACTATGAATAATCGTAGTTTGGACGATTCCCTCTCTAAACTCAGTTCGGGTCTTCGTATTAACAAAGCGGCAGACGATGCTTCTGGAATGGCAATTGCCGATTCACTCCGTTCTCAAGCCAACTCATTAGCCCAAGCAATTGCCAATGCCAATGATGCGGTAGGAATTGTTCAAACGGCTGATAAAGCGATGGATGAGCAGATAAAAATTCTCGATACCATCAAAACCAAAGCGATTCAATCTGCTTCTGACTCTCAAACGGCATCATCTCGCGAAGCGATTCAAAAAGATATTAACCGTCTTATCGAGCAATTGGACAATATTGCTAAAACAACGACGTTTAACGGTCAGGCTCTTTTGTCAGGTACTTTCTCTAACAAAGAGTTCCAAGTTGGAGCATATAGCAACCAATCAATTAAAGCTTCTATTGCCAATACCCAAAGTCTTGCAGTCGGTGCAATCTCTCAGCGTCATGATATCTCTCAATTAGGGAATACGCTTGCAGTAACAGCAGGTACGACTAATGTCCTTGGAGCAACAACTCTTTCGGTAGCAGCTCTTTCGGTAGCTATTTCGCTGGGTAATACGGCAGCTATTGGTGTTGGCGATACGATTCGGATTGACGGAATCGGAAATGTTCAAATTACCGCGATGAATACCGCAACAGGTGAATTAACAATTAATACACCATTAACCAAATCAATCACCGCCGGTGCAACCATTTCAATCGTTGCCAATGCGGCAGAAGATCTTTCTAAGCTTGGTACGGTAACCTCCCTTGCTGTAGTAATTTCAGCAAGTGATGTAAGTGGATTTGCGGTTGGGGATAGTCTTACTATAACCAATTCAACCGGATCGGTCACAAGAACCATAACTTCTGTCAGCACATCACTCGGTCAAATTGGGATTTCGGCAGCTACCGGTTTAATATTGTCTACAGCAGGACAGACAATAGCTTTATCCAGCCGTGATACACTCGGTACTGCTTATACAGGAGCCGATTATCAACAATATACCGTTGAGGGTGTTAAACTCGAAGGTGTTCAAATGACCGATAGCAGCGGCAACGGTGTTGCACAAAGCGGTCTTGGACGTGTTGCCGATTTGATCAATTCTACTTCATCATCAACCGGTATCAAAGCCGTTGCGGATACTGAGTATAACAGTACAATCCGTATCGCCGCTGGCAATCTAAGTACTAATATGACAATCAACGGTATTACTATTTTGAATGCGGGGGATTCGTTGCTAGCAGCTGATAGCAATAACAAACTGGTCAATGCGATCAATGCTAATACGGCGGATACCGGTGTAACAGCGAGTCTTGAATCAGATGGTACGTTAACCCTTAAATCAGACGGTCGTGCTATGAATCTTAGCGGCTTTACTACATTGACAGGCTTAAATGACGGTATTCATTCCGGTACCCTACAGCTTACAAAGCAAGGATCAGGAGTCATAGACGTATCATCGGTACATTACTCGAATTCAGGGCTTACCACTGCCAATGCATCAGCAACAACGCTCACCGATATCCCAGTTAGCTCTAAATTAAGTGATCTTGTTTTTGGTAAAGTAGATGACAATAATGATGGGCTAGTTAATACCAGTGATACCGTCGGTCTTTTACGAACACGTGCCGGCGCATCTAAAGCGATGGATATCGTCGAAGCAGCGATTACTCAGCTTGACAGTATCCGTGCTGACCTCGGTTCGGTTCAAAACCAATTGGTTGTTACAGTTAACAACATCTCTGTAACACAAGTAAACGTTAGAGCAGCAGAATCTCAAATCCGTGATGTTGACTTCGCGGCTGAATCAGCTAACTTCTCTAAATACAACATTCTTGCTCAATCTGGCTCTTATGCTATGAGTCAAGCAAATGCAGTTCAACAGAACGTCCTCAAGTTGCTTCAATAGCAACTGAGGGCAACCCTTATTTAATTCTTTACTAAAAACTTCAACTCTTCTGGAAGTTTTTGAAGACTTTCTTCTCTTTCCTCACGCATAATATTGATAACATTATCAATACTTCCCGCCAAAGTGTAAAAATAAGGGATATGGTTAAATATCCAGCGTATTGCCTTATTCTTATTTTCAGATGGATTTGTCACATTTAAAGTTTTAATAGTACCTAATTCGATCTCATGGTGAATAGCTATCGTTTGGATAATGTCCCAATAAAAGTTTTTATATTCAGTGCTATTTAACAATGCTTCTCTGGTCTCAGAAATAATATTTAGCATTCCAATGATTTCTTGATCATTGAAAGTTTCTAGCTGTTCTTCCTCTGATTTATTTTCGAGTTTTTTACAAGGCTCAGCAATCGCCATAAAGGTTGATTCAAGAATACCCTGAAGCTTTTCCCCTTCTGAAATAAGATTATCTATAGTAGAAGAAACAGAAATAAAGTATTCTTTTGCCTCTTCATGTGATGTGCACGGTACATTAATAGGTTGCTTGCAAAAGCTACTATCAACATATTCTTTGACGGAATCTGCAAAAGACATTTCAAGAGACCCCTCAATTCGCGCGCCCCCTTCCGTTGCATTAATGGTTGGGAAAATATTTTTAGTGGATGCAATCCCTTGTCGTAAACCATTAAGAAAAAGTTCCCATATGGTGTTAGATTCAACGGTTCCTTCCCCTCCATATGCCGGCAAAGTAATTATTGATCTTCCGGTCTCTTCATACACGGCGTCAAAAGTTTCTCCAAATGTATACCCCTTGCTGTGAGTCGTCCCGTCTTTTCCATAGGCCAAATCCTGCCCAATAATAATACAGGCACGAAAGCGCATTAAAGCAATCAAATCATGCGACATATTGGCTACACTCATCCCAGAGCAAATATAGCCATACGGATGCAGATTAAAGGAATCATTATAACCAAAGGGACGCATTGCCAAAATATCGGTGCAACCCTCAAGAACAGAAAACATAGAAGGATTTTGTAAAGAAGCTCTAACAAAAATAACTTTTTGTTTATACTCAGACGGAATGTCTTCAAAGAGTCTGGTTATCAGTTCATCCCGTTCCATTGAGGTACAAATATCAGCTGTAATCCCATTTTGATACAATATTCGTAATGCGGAATCAGCACATATAATAGTTACGTTCTCTTGTATCGAACGCAATAAAGGGAGCTGCTTGGACAAACTTGGACCGGTAGAGACCATAACCGCTATATCTGTATTTTTGTGCATACAAAATTTTTGTAACTGAGGACCTGCAACCATATGCGGGAGGTTGGCGATATGGTTTTTTAACCCGGTAAGACCATCTATGATGTCATTACCTGCATTGGAAATGATATATTCCATCGTCTTCAGCATAAGTTGATTTAACGCCATGATTTCATCATCAAAGCTTTCTTCATAATATGGAGAAGGAAAATGGAGAATATACGATTTTACATAGTAAATAAAATCATTCTGATGAAGGAAAAGGACAAGAAAAGGAAAAGATAAATCTTCCGCAAGAAATAGATAAAGTTTATCAGAAAGAATTTCATTTGAAAAATCTTGACAGTGCAGTGCAATAAAAATTAATTCGAGTTTTGGTTCTATTACAATGAGTGCATGCTTTTTGGTATTTAAAAGAGCTTTTTGAAGCATTCCATCACTTATTCCAAAAAAGTAGAGATAAGGGTGGTTTGTTAGTGAGTCAAAAGTTTCTAAAATATTAGAAAGTTCTTCTAGTGTCAAATTTACGCGCCGTCTATTTTGATTGTCTAAAATAGTAACCACTCCGGAAGAGGATATATCAAAATTAAACTCTTTATTTTCTGTACATAGAACTAAACGGTCATGAAGAGACGGATTTTTAGTTTGTAGCGCCTGTAAATTTTTTTGATAATTTGCTTCGAGCATTTTTAAATACATTAGATCTCCTTCTTACTTAAATTGATAGAAGAGAATTGTTCCATAAAATATTCTGCCACCCTAAAATCGGTAAGGGTATCTATATCAATTGACGATTCTCTCGCCATAATGTAAGCAAAAATATTATCTTTCAGCATAAAGCTTTTTTCTTCAAGTAAGCGACTTGTTTTAGAAATATAAATCGCACCGTTTAACCGATAATACTTTTCTAAATCTTGACTTCGTTTATTTTTTATTTCATCACATATAAAATTGCTCATATCTCCATCTTCTGATAGGGTATTGCTCCACAGTGGGCTATGTTCCATTTCACATACAGAGATGACTGCATCGGCTTTTTTTGCTATTAAAAGTTCGATTGCTTCATCAATATGATTTGTTTTTCGTAAAGGACTGGTTGGTTGCAGTAGAATAATATAGTCATAATTTGTGGAATGATCAATGGTGTGTTTGATTGTATCAAACGTTGTAGCCATGTCACCGGCTAAACAATCGGGTCGCTTAATTGTTTCCGCACCAAACATTGTTGAAATACTCAATATCTCATCATCATCACTTGAAACAATAACATTATCAATGTAGTTGCTATGAAGAGCAGCTTCAATACTCCAAGCAACTAGTGGCTTTCCGGCTAATTCAAGCATATTTTTTCTTGGCAGACGCTTACTCCCCCCTCGGGCAGGAATGATAGCAAGAAAAGTTTTACCGTTATACATCAAAAGCCTTATCATACTCATTGTTAGCACGTTCATAATCATTAACACGACCGATATCCAACCAATACTCATGTATTGGAAATGATAATACATTCTCTTTATTCTCGATAAGTTGCTCAAAAAGAGTCGGCATATCATAAAACTGATTTTTAGGAATATATTGAATTATATCGGGACTTAGCATATAGATGCCTGCGCTAACAAAAAATTTATGCAATGGTTTTTCGACTATAGATGTGATTTTTCCATTATCAATATTAACAACACCATAAGGAACTTGAAAATCATATTCACGTACACACATGGTAGCTTTTGATTGATGTGCAAGGTGATAATCACAAAGATGCTCAAAATTTACATTTGTCAATAAATCTCCATTCATGACAAAAAATGGCTCTGTCGGAAGTTCCGGCAATAGGCTTAATGCTCCTGCTGTCCCCATACGTTTATTTTCCATTATGTACTCAATGGAAACACCGAATTGACTCCCATCTCCGAAATAATCCTGAATGATTTGTGATTTATAGTTTACACACATAATAATATTGTCATAGCCATATTCAGAGAATTTTTCGACGATCGTCTGTAAAATGGGCTTATTACCGACCTGAAGCATCGGTTTTGGGGTATTCTCGGTTAATGGTCTTAAACGTGTCCCTAGCCCACCTACCATTAAAATGACTTTATTCGGTTTTTTTTGTTGATCAATAAGTTCGTCTAGATTTTTTAGGCCAACAAGTATCCCGTCATTATCAATCAGAGGGATTTGTAGAATTTTTTTGGTAGTGGCCAATTTTATAATTGTTTCTTTGGACTCATTAATATTAGCGACCGTCGGAGTTCTAAAATAGATGTTTTCAATAGTATCGCTAAGAGTGAAACCTTTAAGGAGTCCTCTTCGGATATCTCCGTCATTTAATGTCCCGATCAGTTTATTATCCTCATCAACAACAAGGGCAATTTGTTTAGAACTTTTATCAATAATTTGCAACGTTTCTCTGATGGTAATATGAGGTCGAACCGTAATATCTTGTAAAGTAAACATTAGTGTTTTTCTTTCCAAATAGGATGCTTTAATTCCCATTTACCATAATTTTTTTCCCATAAATGCGGAGATCTGAATTTTTCAATCACTTCATGATATCTATCTAAAGTAATATCCATATAGTCGCAACAATCTTTAATATATTGTTCGGGAAACTCTCCGTCAAAACGTTTGATTAAGGATATCCCTTCGTCGCGGGTGATGTCACCGTTTCTAATCTCTTGTGCCGAATCATAAGTGGCTCTGCCAATCCCGAATTTAATGGTTGTCGTATGGTAATGTAGCCAATCGATTTTATCATCAAGAGAGCTGTATTTGCTAAAACTACCTTCTGTTCGATGATCATTCGGCATAAAATCACTATTCTCAATCGAATAATAGTACGTTTCTTGTGGATGCCATTTTACATAATACCCAAGGTAGTGTACAGTCGTACCTGTTTTTTGCAAATCATATGGATTAACAGGAAAATAGGCTTCCAAGTCTGATAGTTTAAACCCAAAATCGTGTATTAGGTCCTTTGCCGGTACTCCCCCTAAAACCAAATCAGAAATGCTTAGTTCGGCGCTGTAATATTTTGGATCTCTTGTGGGTTTTTCATTATCTTCAATCGCGTTACCATATTCGGCTTCATTCTCCCCGAAAATCACTAATGGAATATCAAGCAATATAGATAATCGAGGTGCTAGATTTTTTTGACCCAAGATAAAAGGCTGAAAAGGGTGCCCTAAATTTTCAAAAGCACTTTTCGTTAAAAATCGATGCAATTTTCTATTCTGATTGTAAGTATAGTTGGCAAATCCTGTATTAAGCCAGCTTTCAAAATTACGTCGGCCTATATCTGTGTAGAGTGCGGGGGGCCATGTGATAAGAATCGGGTTCATATTGTATTTATATTTGAGCATATGGGCAGCTTGAACGCTATCTTTCCCCCCGCTTCCAGGAACAACAACATCATAGCGTCCATCATTTCGTCTGTATTTATTACATAATTCGATTAATTCTTTTTCTCTCTCATCCCAATTAATCTTTTTTTTCTTTTCTGCATATCGGCATGCTTCACATATCCCATCTTCACCGAAAGAAATCGCCCGCTTCAAAGCTTCCGGTTTATTCTGAAATTCCGCTACCGAGGAGGGTCTTTGGTTACTCATAGTACATTTTTTACAATATTTCACCTCCAAAGGGAGACCATATCTTCCAAACAGTTCACTCATCTGTGCTCCTACAGTGCTATGAAATTTTTAAAAAGTTGAATACCGGCATCGCGGCTTTTCTCTGGATGAAACTGAACCCCGTAAAGATTATCTTTTTGGATTGCAGATACAAATTGATGTCCGGCATAATCAGTTAATGCGGTAATATCTGTATAGTTCACCACTTCGTAGGAATGCATAAAATAAAATTCTTCGTTTTCTAATCCAAATAGTAATCGATTAGGTTTTATGATTTTTATTGCATTAAATCCCATATGAGGAACTTTTGCATTTACCAGCATCGGCTTGACTTCAGCATTAATAACATTTAACCCCGCAGTTTTACCATATTCAAATCCAAGAGATGAAAGGATCTGCATACCAAGACATATTCCCAATGTCGGTTTTGTTCCCATTGCATCTTTTAACGCCTCAAGCAGCCCAGCATTTTCTAGCTCTTTCATCGCATCTTTAAAGCTTCCTACACCGGGGATAACAATCTTCTCGACACTCTCTAACTCTTCTTTTGAATGGACGATTTTGACTGTTCCTCCGGCTTTTTCGATTGCTTTTTTAATGCTATGAATATTGCCTGCGATTCCATAGTTAATTAACCCGATGAGTTGACTCATTTTGAAACCTCAATTCCATTATTTCTGAGATATGCTTTAATATCTTGAATAGTATATTTGTCGTAATGGAGTAGACTAGCTATAGCCACTCCGCTAGGTGCTGCATAATCGATAAGTTCTTTGATCTCTTCAAGTTTACCTGCACCGCTGGTCACGACAACCGGAATTGTTACCGCTTCAACTACACATTTGGCTAACTCTAAATCAAAACCTCTTTGTCTACCGTCGTAATCCACAGATTGAAGTAGTATCTCTCCTGCACCCCTTTGTTCAACTTCTTTTGCCCATGCAATAACATCTTTACCTGATTGAATTCTTCCGCAGTCAGTATAACATTCCCACCCATTGTCCCAACGTTTAGCTTCAATATTGACGACAATAGCCTGATTTCCAAAAATTTCTGCCGCTTGATTAATGATATTCGGATTTTCTTGAACGGCATAAGTATTTATGACAACTTTATCGGCTCCGGCATGAAAAAGTCTCGAAAAATCGTCGATGGTTTTAACCCCGCCCCCTACACCAAAAGGGATAAAAAGTTCATTCGCCGTTTGCTCTATCTCGCTAAAAAGTATTTCTCTTTGATATAACGAAGCAACGATATCAATATACATCACTTCATCAGCACCTTGTTCATAATATTTTTTTGCCAGATTAGCAGGCAATCCGATTTTTCGTAACCCTTCAAAATGGACTGGTTTAACAACAAATGGTGGTTTGACATCGAGTTTGGCAATAATCCTTGTCCTCATTTATTCTCCTCAAAAGTAATAGTATAGAACGTTTTTTTTAATAACGCATTGAGCGGCGTATTCTTCAAAACTTTAATAATTTGGTGACTGGCGATTCCCTCTCCATACGGATTTTTCACCTTTTTTAGACTTTCTTGAAACGGTGCTGAATACAATTGTTGTAAAGCCAAATATATATCTTTTTGTGTGGTTCCGCAATCAATAACACTTGCCGCTTTAATCCTGCCACGCTGACGATCTCCTATATTGATTGTCCCTATCTTGAAACTAGGGGCTTCTAGCAATCCACTTGAGCTATTTCCAACAACAGCATCTATAAATTGAAGTGCACTAAGGTATCGTAGGTGTCCCAATGATATAAATGCTATTGATTTTTCTTTATTTTTAGCGACATATTCATCAATCATTTGATTAATAATACGACCGCCTGTATCGCTATTGGCTTTAGTAAAAATAATATTGGTATCTTCTAATGAATCAATAGCATTTAGTAACGCTTGAAATTGTTTTTTTGCCGTATTATTTTCTAAAGTAACAGGATGAAAGGTCACTAAAATATTTTTTTTATTCAATTTGAAATCAATATTATCTTCAAACGCGTCTCTCTCTAAAAGTTTAAGTCGTTTGATATTTTCTATTCCCATGCCACCGACATTATAAACACGTTCAGGGCGTTCTCCTAACTGTATAACCCGATTTCGGTACTCTTCTGCCGCAGTGAAATGGAGATGGGCCATTTTAGTAATGCTGTGACGGATCGATTCATCAAATGCTCCCTCCGTCGTTTCACCGCCGTGCAGATGGGCAATAGGGATACGTGCGATCATCGCGGCGCTGGCGGCACTAAATATCTCATACCGATCCCCTAGTACAACGACAAGATCGGGTTTGAGCTCCTCAAAGCTCTCCGCAAACGAGATTTGTGCTAGTCCCATTGATTTTGAAATTCCCACCGGAGTGTCGCTGGAGAGGAGCATCTCGATTTTTTTAGTGATCGTAAAATCTTTCTCGATCTCTTTATAGGTGAGTCCGAATTCGGGGCTGAGATGCATCCCCGTTACGATGATTTGAAGTTCCAAATCAAAATCGGCTTCGATCTCTTTCATTAACCAATAGAGAAGCCCATATTCCGAACGGGTTCCGGTAATGACGCATATTTTTCTCATATTGCCTCATCTTTATAATAGTTTTTAGACGCGATAGTTCCAATCATCTCATCCCACAACATAGGACTAATTCCTAATGCGGGACGCTTTACGGTGATATTTTCGGCACTTAAACGTTCCCCTTTTTGAATCGGTCGTGACGCGACAATGCTTTTTCGGGCAATCGGGATGTTTTTCATCTCGCTCGGCGAGGGTTGTTTAATACCGTCTCCTAATGCTTTTTCGATATTTCGGATTGCTTGGATCATCGCGATCAGTTCATCGGGTTCAAGACTTGCTTTATGATCCGGTCCTTCCATCTCTCTATCGAGGGTAAAATGTTTCTCGATCACACTCGCCCCCATCGCTGCGGCGGCTATAGGGACTTCAATACCGCGCGTATGATCGGAGTATCCTACACGTATATCAAAGGTTTCTCGTATGGTGTGCATGGCACGCAGGTTTACCTCTTCTATCGGACAGGGGTATTCGGTGGTCGCATGGAGTACGGTGATATTCTCTTTCAGCGTTCCTGATCCAATAAGAATATCTAAGGCATCTCTAATTTCCCCAAGATTCGCCATCCCCGTAGAGAGAATCACCTTTTTACCTAACGATCCAATGTGCCGAAGATAGGGGAGATTAGTGATTTCACCGCTTGGAATTTTAAAGATTTGCATACCTAAACGATCGAGAAGATCGATACTCTCATGATCAAATGGGGTAGATAAAAAAAGAATTTTTTTCGTTTTGCAGTAAGTGATGAGCTTATGATGTGCTGCCTCGTCAAGCTCCAGTTTTTTGATCATTTCATACTGTGTTTCAGCAACATCCGTCGTCAGTTTTTGATACGTCGCTTTTTGCGCTGTTTTGGAGACAAGTCTATCGGCTTTGAACGTTTGAAATTTCACCGCGTCCGCACCCGATTGCGCGGCCACATCGATCAGCGCTTTGGCAAGTTCGATGGAACCGTTGTGATTGACACCCGCTTCGGCAATGATGAAAATACTCATTTTGCCACACTTCCCGCTTTAATAAAGGAGCGCTCTTCAATAAGGGATACCTCTTTGGATACGGCGTTGCTTCCGAAAAAACTCCCCCGCTTGATAACTGTTTCCCCGTTGACAATAGCACCCGTCGAAATATGGCAATGATCCCCGATAGTACAATCGTGCTCGATGAGTGCTTTTGTGTTGATGATACAGTTATTGCCGACAGCGGCATTGGCATTGATAAGGGCATCATGAAAGATGACGGTTCCCTCACCGATACGGGCGTGTTTGGAAACATACGCCCTAGGAGAGATAATAGTAGGAAGTGAATACCCTGTTGCTTTTAAGTGTTCAAACATATGAATACGACCATCGGGAGATTTGATTTGACCAAAGGCGATCAATGCATAGCTACATTCACCCCTCAACCGCTCTAAATCTTCATTAGAACCGATTATCTCGTAACCGAGTACGAACTCTCCAATTTTTTCAGGAATATCAATAATTCCGCTGATCTCAAATTTCCCTTCGGCTTCAATGACATCGATTAAAGACCTACAATGTCCGCCGCCGCCGATAAGGAGAAGTTTTGGTTTCATAGACGTACTCCGCTTGGGATGTTAACAACCCGTTCTTCGAGCCATAAAGCATTGCTTAAATCGCTGCATAGACACCCTTTAAACATCTCCAGCTTATTCATCAATCTCCAGATCGGACGAGTCATAACTCCGCGATCGTTCGTATAACTCAAAAAAGCTTCTTGCTCCTCTTTATTATTTAAGATCAGTGTCTGGAGCCAATAGTTTGATCGTGCATGGTCGGGTTCGCGTACTAGGGTGATCGAAGCCGCATCAAAAAACGATCCATATTCACTCGTTAGAAGCCGCTTATTTTCTAAAAAGAGGTCTAAGTTTTCCATTTGGGCACACAACAATGCAGCATTGAGATTCGGGAGGCGGTAATTATAAGCGATCTCATCATGGACATATTCCCATCGATGGGGGATTTTAGCGGTGGTGGTGATGTGTTTAGCCCTCTTTGCCAACTCTTCATCATCGGTGACGATAACCCCGCCGCCGCCGCTGGTGATGATTTTATTACCGTTGAAACTGAACACCCCTAAAACTCCAAAGGTACCCGTGTGGCGGTTGTCATAGGTGCTTCCAAGCGATTCGGCGGCATCTTCGACCAAAGCTAAACGCCACTGATCGCAAAGTGCTTTGATCTCATCAATTCGGCACGGATGTCCGAACGTGTGCATCGGAACACACGCTTTGATTGTTTTACCGCTCATTGTATTGATACATCGGTCATCCACTATTTTGCAGTGGGTCTCTAAAAAAGTTTTCAGTGCATCTGGTGATAACCCCATCGTGTCTCGGTCAACATCGACAAAAATGGGATTTGCTCCGATGTAGCTAATGGCGTTGGCAGTTGCAATAAAGGTAAGGGGTTGAGTGATCACTTCATCGTCTTGTTGAACATCTGCCAAAAGGAGTGCGATGTGCAGTGCTGCGGTTCCGTTCATGGTAGCAACAGCGTATTTTGATCCTACATACGCTGCGAACTCTTTTTCGAACCGATCCACAAACACTCCGACACTGGATACAAACGTGGAGTCGATACATTCATTGAGATAGGCTTTTTCATTGCCGATAAAGCGCGGTTCATGAAGCGGTAAAAACGTTTCGGTTTGAAATGTTTTTTGTATAAAGTTTGTTACGGCTTCAAAGTCCATCACATTTTTCCGTCGAGATATTTGCCGGTCTCTTTATGACCGAAATCAGGGATCATCTCAAAAAATAATTCGACGATTTGATCTTTTGTCCATTGTTTCTCGGCTTTCATTTGATCGATTGCTTCGGTAAAACGGTTGAGTTGCGACTCATCGTAAAGGGGATCATTTTTGATGATACCGAGATTCTGAAATCGCTCCATATCGAGGGTTTCATTATCGGTAAAAAACTCTTCGAAATCTTTTTCTCCCGTTGTATCGCTACTGGTAAAGAGACATGGCCATTGACCTTGATCGGGGAGCGTTTTGGAAAGTTCTCTGGCTTCCTCTTCACTATCGCACAGATAAGGTTCATACCCCAAATTGTTGAGATATTTGATCGCAATATCGGCAAACGTGATCAGGTGAAGTGCTTCACTGAGTTTCGGGAAAAAGATATCGCGGTTTTCGCCGAAAATACACGACATAAGACACAGTTCTCCCGACTCTTGCGGGGTAACAAAATAGCGTTTGATATCGTTGGGGGCAACGATCGGCTGACGTTTTTGAATCCGTTGGTTAAACCCGTGCAAGAGTGAGCCGTCACTGAACGCGACATTCGCAAAACGAGCAGTAGAAATGGTGATGTCGCGGCTTCGACGCATCAAGAACATCTCCATAATCCGTTTACTGGCACCCATCATATTGACGGGATTGGCCGCTTTGTCGGTGGAGACGCAAAAATATTTTTTCGCACCCTTAGCGATCGATTGACGCAGTGTTTTATCGGTATTGAATATATTCACGTCAATCATCCGCATCAGAGTAAAAGGGTCTTTTTCACTTCGCACATGTTTGAGAGCAGAGAGGTTGAGGATGTAGTCGTATTGACCGTCGGCTTCGATAAAGGCATCGTATTCAACCGATCCGATATCAAGGGCAAATGTTTGAAAGTCCCCATCGATGTATCCGAAAGAACTGCGAATGTCCCGTACCAGTTCGACCATATTATTTTCACTGATGTCGACAACATGGAGTTTGAACGGATTGCGTTTGAAAATCTCTTTGGTGACGGCTTGACCGATAGATCCGGCTCCGCCAATCACCAAAAAAGTTGAAGATGAAACCATCTGTTGTAGTTTCGATTCATTCGAGGTAATGTCTTGTGTAAACAGCTGTTTGTCGCGCCCGATTAAAGATAAAACATTCAAACTATTATCCTCAAGCATCAATTTTTAGCATTTTAATCTAGACACAATAAATAGAATTGGAGTCACTTATTTATGAATCATCCTTCTAAGAATAAAGCAATTTTAATGCCAAAAAAGAAATTTGCCTTTTCGCTTTAGCCATCTGCATTAATCATCGCAGAAATTTGCTGCTGCAACGATGAAAACTGGTTATTGAGTTTACTGATAATGGAATCATACATTGCAAAACGGGCTGTCATCGTATCATAGCGTGCAGTAAGAAGGGCAGTAGACCGTTCTCTCTCCGTATTCAACGATTTTGTCTCTTTTTTAGAAGCGTCTATCAATGTGCTCATAAGACCAGTAGAATCGGTATACGAATTAAGAAGTGCATCAAGATTCCCAAATACCCCTTCCGTATACTCACCGGATGCATTTGTCGAGCCACTAAAAAATGCCTCAAGCCCAGTCGGATCTGCACTCATTTTCGCATCAAATTCACTTTGGGTAAATGTCATAACTCCGGCTTCGGTCAATCCAATCCCATATTGTGCCAATGACTGCCCATTAGAATCAACAGACGTCATCATCTTCGTCACTTCGCGCTTGATCGCCTTAATAGTGTTGTCCCCATTAAAAATACCGACTTTGCCGTTTGCTAAATCCGTCAAAGTCATATCATCAAGTTGCTTGATAAGGGTGTTGTAACTGGTAGCTAAATTTTTTATTTCATCACTAATAGCAGTCGTATTTTGAGCAATACCGATATTGGTACTTCCTCCGTCTTGAAGTAGATTGATAGTAACGCCGACAATCAGATCATCCACTGAGTTAGAAGCTCTTGTAATAGTAATTCCATTGTACTTAAATGAAGCGTCACTCGCAGTTTGAATACTCTGCGTACCCGTCGGATTAGTTGATACGTCATATGTTTTTAATTCATTGTTAAGTGTTCCGCCTACAGAATCTGAAATAGAAATATTCTGACTAGCACCCGTCTCTTTGGACGTCAAAACAAGATGATATTCATTTGCCCCCGTTTGTAAAATCGATGCCGTTACTTTTGTCCCTGCCACAGTATTGATCGACTCTTTAAGATCAAGTAAAGAGGTCGTACTGGTGTAGTTAATATCATAACTCGAACCGTCAACGGATACACTCATCGTTCCAGAACCGCTTGATACGGTTGCTGTTTCAGATAAAAACGAGCCTGATTCTAAAATGCTTTTTTTTGCCAACACCGTATTCGAAATCGAAAAACTCTGAATATCACTTCCTGAAAGAGCCGTTACACTTACGGCATCGGTATTCCCCGATACGGATCTTTTTTGATAGAGAGTATCGTCAGACAAAGTGCTGGCGTTAGCTTTGAAAGAGCTCAAAAGGCTACTCAATAAATCCAACGCACTCTTTTTTTGAGCTTGAGATGTAATTTTGTTGTCAATAGGAGTAATCATGTTGGCAGTATCATTCGCTTTTAGCTTATCAATAACATCC
>DLUI01000162.1:0-3015 GCA_002742695.1 Sulfuricurvum kujiense
TGCGGGGGAGTTGATATGGGCACTCGGAAATACCAGTGTCACACTCTGTGGATCCATCTTCGCAACAAGGGCTTCATACTCACGGCACTCCCCCTCACCGAAAGAGGTGTTAAGCTCGTGTTCCAGCCACGCTCTTCGAGCCGGAAAACGGCAAAAGACAGATTCATTGCTTCGGTTGGTATCCTCATTTAAGTGACGGATCGTTTCATCCAGTTCAGAGGTGAGATTTGTTTTCCCTTCCAATGAGAGAAAGAAAGCGGGATCGTCAATTTCACTTTCACCATCAGGGGAGTGCATCAAAAGATGCCAGTAGCGTGTATCGGAAAGATGTTTGGTATGAGCATGTGCAATCAGTTCATCGGTAGTTGTCGCATAAACCGCTAAACTCAGTGCGCATAATAATAAAAGAAAGGGCAAATAAAACCTCAAAATCTCTCGGAATGCATAAAATGCGCTCCGAGAAAATAATTAACCAGCGATAGTAGAAACGTTATCGAGAACCGTAGCCATATCGGCTTTTTCACTTGTGTAGATAGCATTGTAGTTTGCTTGAAGTGCTGATGCAAATTCCGCTTTGTCTTGAACATTCAAAAGCTCAGCAAGAGTGGAAACGCTTTCGCCTTGACCGATAGCGATCTCACGAGAGAGTTGATCCATATTCGACGCAACGAACTCTGCCGCACGCTCATTCATAACAAAACGTGCTTTTTTACATCCTGATGTCCCTGAAGTCACACCAAACGTTTGGTTACCCAATGTGCTATTTGTTGTTGCTTGTAGCGCCAACATTACCGCAGAACTGTCATCTTTGATAATTTGTGATCCGAGACCGCACCCTGTTTGACTATTTACGGTTGCAAAACCTGCGGTAGAGAGTGCCGCGATAGCTGCGATACTGATAAGAACTTTTTTCATTTATACCCCTTTTTCATAAGAATTAACAGAGAGTATAAAGGAATTAACCTTAAAAATTTCTCATTTTCCAATGATTTTCACCCGCGCTAATGTTCATAGCTTTATCAAGTCGTCGTAAAAAGAATTCTCTTGATACCTCTTTTGCCCCAAGACTTTTCAAATGAGGCGTCGGAACCTGACAATCGATGAAATCGAATCCCCATTCTCTAAGATAGTCCACTAAAACGGCAAAAGCAACCTTGGAGGCATCGGATACTTTGGCAAACATCGATTCACCGCAAAATACCCCCCCGACGCTCACACCGTAAAGTCCACCAACCAAACTACCGTTTTGATATGCCTCAACACTGTGAGCATATCCGAGGGCGTGAAGAGCTTCGTATGCCTCGATCATTTCAGGGACAATCCAGCTCCCACTCTGACCAGTGCGCGGTGCAATAGAGCATTCACGGATTACTGACGAAAATGCGGTATCAAATCGGATCTCAAACTGAGGAATTTTTTTTCGTAATGATCGACTAAGCTTAAAATCGTCTAACTCCAAAATAAGCCTCGGATCAGGTGACCACCAGAGAATCGGATCTTTAGCGCTGTACCACGGAAATATCCCCGAGCGATACGCCAACATAAGGCGTGAGGGGGAGAGATCACCGCCGTAGGCAACAATCCCCTCCTCTGATGTATGAATAAGCGGATTAGGAAACGAGAGGTGATAGGTGAGTTTGGGGATCATTCAGCATAATCAAAAATGAGTCTATCGGTATAATCAACCGATACGTTTCCCCCACCGGCCAAACGCCCAAAAAGCATCTCATCCACCAAAGGATCTTTAATTTTATCCGAGATAACACGAGAGAGGGGGCGTGCCCCCATCGCTTTGTCGTATCCGATTTTCGCGATGTACCCTTTTGCTGTATCACTCAGGGTTACCGTCACTTTTTTAGGTTTGAGCTGTACATTGAGTTGTCGAATGAATTTATCGACGATTCCCTCTACCACGTTCATCGGTAATGCGGCAAATTCGATTACCCCATCAAGGCGGTTACGAAACTCCGGGGTAAAAAACGATTTAAGGGCTTCATGACGGGAAATTGAGCTGTCGGCATTGAAGCCCATTACACTCCTCTCACTCGCTCCAATATTGGAGGTCATAACAAGAACGACATTCGCAAAGTTTGCTTTAAACCCCGTATTGTCGGTCAAGGTTGCGCTGTCCATCACCTGCAGCAGTACATTGATCAAATCAGGATGGGCTTTTTCGATCTCATCCAGTAATAAAACCATATACGGATGCTTTCGTACTGTCTCGACCAACAATCCCCCCTGCTCAAATCCCACATATCCCGGAGGGGCACCGATGAGACGGCTAAGGGCATGTTTTTCCATATATTCAGACATATCGAACCGCTCAAAATAGATCCCCATCGTTTCTGCCAACGATCTTGCCAATTCTGTTTTTCCTACCCCGGTAGGACCGGAAAATAAAAAAGAGGCTATCGGTTTTTGCGGTGCACTGAGACCTGCGTAGGAGCGTTTAATCGATTTAACCACCTCTGAAACCGCACTATCTTGACCGATGACCAGTGCTTTAAGATCGGATTCTAACGAAGCGAGTTTTTCACGCTCATCCGTCCCCATTTTAGAAGGAGGGATTCCCGTCATTTTAGCGATTACATTCTCAATATCGTGTGGCGTAATCGTGGTTCGCTTATGGGTTTTGAGATGAAACGACGCCCCCGCTTCATCGATCAGATCGATAGCGACATCGGGTAAAAAGCGATCGGTAATGTATTTTTTAGAGAGCTCGACGGCAGAGCGCAATGCTTTATCGGTATATTTCACCCCATGATGCTTTTCATACCGTGCACGTAACCCTTTTAGGATCAAGAAGCTCTCCTCCTCACTCGGTTCACCCACCTCGATACGGGCAAAACGGCGGCTGAGAGCTCGATCTTTCTCAAACACGCTTCGATATTCGGCATGGGTCGTTGCCCCCATACATTTGAGTACTCCCGAGGCAAGAGCGGGTTTGAGCTGATTAGACGCATCCATACTCCCGCCCCCTACAGCCCCTGCTCCGACGATAGTATGTATTTCATC
>DLUI01000162.1:3024-7803 GCA_002742695.1 Sulfuricurvum kujiense
AACCCCTCAGCAATCGCTGTTTTACCGACACCCGGTTCACCGATAAGGAGAGGATTATTTTTCTTACGTCGGCATAGTGTCTGAATCGCTCTCTCAATCTCGTTAAGACGGCCGATAACGGGATCAATTTTCCCTTTTTTAGCCTGTTCAATCAGATTGATCGCATACTTTTGAAGTGCTCCCTCGCTACGCGTATCCTCTTGTGTATTCCCTAGATCACGGTGGGATATCGCTTCAAGGACATCGACACGGCTGATACCGTACTCTTCGAGGAGCATACACGCATAGGTGTGATGTTCTTCATATACCGCAGCGATTAAATCACCTACATCGGCGGCCTCTTTTTGGGCACTTCGTACATGGTGCATCATCCCATCAATCATTCGAGCCAGCGCGACCGTCTCAAAAGGTTCCTGCTCATCGGGCAACGGTTCCATCGTCTGCATTAGATAGGCACCCAACGATTCTCGAATAATCTCTATATCTGCACCGCACGAACGGATAATCGCTTCTCCATCAGACGAATTAAGTAGAGCAAACATAACATGTTCGATAGTAAGATATTCATGACGCTGATGCCTCGCAAATGCAATCGCTTTTTGAAAAATCGCATTGAGTTCTGTACTTACCATGATTATGCCTCCTCCATTACCGCTTTAAGGGGAAATCCGTTTTCACGAGCCAATGTCCCCACTTGATGTACTTTTGTTTCCGCCACCTCATAGGGATAGACACCGCATAAACCGCGACCGCTTCGATGCACTTCAATCATAATCGCGTGAGCTTCCTGAAAATTGCGACGAAATAGTTTCATTAAAATATCCACCACAAAATCCATGGATGTGTAATCGTCATTGAGCAAAAAAACATTATACTGCTTCGGATGCTCTACTAAAATATTTAATTGTGTCGAGTGTTCATGTTTCGTAGCCATAATTGAACTATACCGAATCTTTTTAAATTTTTGCCGCGTTACAAAAATCATCGATAATCGCTTCAGCACTTTCCAAGCCGATCGAAATACGGACAAGCCCCGCTGTTATCCCTAAAAATTCCTGTGTTTGTGTATCAAAATCGCGATAAATTGTTGAAGCCATATGAAGCCCTAAAGTACGGCTATCTCCGATGTTGGCTGTGATCGTAATCAGTTTTGAATGATTGAGGAATTCAAAAGCTTTCTCTTTGCTCCCCAAATCGATCGTAAGAACCGTTCCGCATCCGTTTGAAAATTGGTTCACATACCGTTCATGATGAGGATGATGCGCTAAACAGGGGTGGTTAACATTAAACCCTTTATCATACAGTGTTTTGGCAACAATTTCTACCGTTGTTACGATTCGATCCATACGCAACGGCAATGTTTCCAATCCCAACATGGTAAGATAACTTCCAAACCCGTTTGCCGACATTCCGAAATCACGCAGTGCCCGTTTTTTGGCATTGGCTATCAGTGCCATGGACCCCATTTTTTTGATAAACGGATGTAAATCTTTATAACGCTCCCCTTTAAACTTATCCTCACCCTCAGAAATAGCGCGGAAAATAACGGCACCGCCTAGTGAGGAAGCATTTCCGGTAATAATTTTCGTCGTCGAATAGACCACGATATCGGCACCCAATGCTAAGGGAGCTACACTCAGCGGGGTAATCGTATTGTCCACCATCAACACCACCCCATGCCGATTCGCAATCTCGGCGATTTTAGCAATATCGGGTAAACGCATATTGGGATTGCCGACGCTCTCTAAAAAGAGTATTTTTGTCGCCGTATTGATCGCTTCCTCGATAGCAGAGAGCTCATCCACATCAAAAAAATGGGTGGTAATCCCAAAACGCTCTAATGTTTCGGAAAAATAGGAATAGGTTCCTCCGAAAAGTCCCCCGATGCTGATAATCTCATCACCTGCGCGTAAAAGACTGAGCGTTGCCATAGCCGTGGCACCCATTCCAGAGGATGCAGCCACTGCTCCGATTCCACCGTCCATAGAGGCCAAGATCTGTTCCAACTGTGCCGATGTCGGATTTCCGACACGGGCATACAAAGGTTTTTTCACCGATCCCTCAAAGATCCCCTCGCCACTCTCACTGTTGCCGTATCCAAATGATGCGGAATTAACCATAACGGGACTAACCGGTCCCTCTTTTTTCCCCACTTGCTGAACAATGCGTGTTGTAAACTCTTCAAAGCGATTCATCATCAAACCTATATTAAAATAGGGCAATTATAACGAAAAAGAAGTTCCATTGACTAAACGCATTTTCATCACCGCAACCAATACCAATATCGGCAAAACTTATACCTCCCAATTACTGATTAAAGCCCTCAGCCATCTAGGGTTGCGAGTCGGCGTTTACAAACCGATCGAAACCGGAGTAACCTCCATTCCCTCGGATGGAAATCTCCTCTATCAAAGTGCATTAAGCTATAATCCTTCACTTGCCGCACTATCGATAAACGATATTGTCACCTTGCAATACCCTCTTCCCGCCGCCCCCTTTGTTGCCAACGGAGGCAAAACGATCGATTTTAATCTCTTGGAAAAAGCTTTGGAAAAAATCGAAGCCTTATGCGATATCGTTATTATCGAAGGGGCCGGCGGATTAATGGTTCCGATCGATGAAAAAAACATGATGATTGATCTCCCCCGATGTTTCAATGCAACGACCCTTTTGGTTTCCCACTGCCGTCTCGGATGTATTAATGACACCCTCCTCAGCATTAAAGCTCTCCAAGATGCCGCTCTCCCTTTTGTTTGGGGACTCAACTGTCAATCCGATGATACCTCCTTTGAAGCCACTTCCCTCCCCTATTTTCAACATCGGTTTGATCGAGTCTACCGAATTGATAAAGATATCGATGCCATAGCGCAAGCACTTTTAGATACAATTACACTATAAATACGGGGGAAAGTATGAAACATCTTATTCGGACAGACAATTTTACGACTGAAGAAGTTTTACAGGTTTTACACGATGCAGAACACTATTTGGGAGGTCAGTTTGATCCTATTCTCAAAGAAAAAATCATTATTACCCTCTTTTTTGAAAACTCCACCCGTACCAAAAGTTCGTTTGAAATAGCCGCTAAACGGCTCGGTGCGGAAGTCGTTCATCTGGATGTTCAAAAAAGCTCGACTCAAAAAGGGGAGAGCCTTGTCGATACGGCGGCTAATCTGGATGCTATGGGACCGCATGCCATGATCGTCCGTCATCCCCATGCCGGAGTTCCCAATATCCTTGCCGAACACACCCATGCTTCGATTATCAATGCAGGAGACGGTGCCCATGCCCATCCGACTCAGGCACTTCTTGATCTCTTCACTCTTCGCCGTCATTTTGGGGATGTGAAGGGTAAAAAAATCGCTATTGTCGGTGATATCAAAAACTCCCGTGTCGCGAACAGCAATATCGAACTCCTAACCCGCTTCGGGATGGATATCACCCTTGTGGCACCGCCTCATTTTCTCCCTGACTCCCATCTTAAAATGACCCATAATCTTCACGACGTCATCGATGATGTCGATGCTATTATGTCTCTGCGTACCCAAACGGAGCGCCATTCCCACCAAACCTACGGTTCACTTAAAGACTACGGATCGGATTTCTGTATCACCCATGAGCTTGTCGGGAACCGCGACCTGATCCTTCTCCATCCGGGACCGGTACACCGTAATATCGATATCGACGATATGATGCTCGGCGACCCGAGATGTAAAGTATTGGAACAAGTACGAAACGGCGTAGCAATTCGGATGGCTGTCCTTAAAGCACTAATCGCCTAATGATTCAACGGTTCAGTTCTCTCGTCTCTTCGGGGGTACCTTGCTTTTTTTATACCGACTTCACCGGAGAACATATCCATTGTTATACCTTGGATGAACTCAAAGACGAAGATATTGAATTTGCATTTAACAGCGATTCTAATCGTACTAATTCCCCGCACAAGCCCTCCTTTTTTCCTATCTGCTTAGAAAATTATCGCCAAAAATTCGATGCCGTTCAAGAACATATCCGCCGCGGCAATAGCTATCTGCTTAATTTGACCCAACCAACTCCCCTTGAGTCTCCCTACACACTCAAAGAGATCTATACTATGGCGCATGCCCCCTATAAGCTCCGTGTTAAAGATCAATTTGTCTGCTTCTCACCCGAGCCGTTTATTACGATTGAAGAAAACACCATTCATACCTATCCGATGAAGGGTACTATTGATGCATCGATTCCTAATGCGATCGAAACTATACTCAACGATCCAAAAGAGTTCGCAGAACACACGATGATCGTCGATCTTTTACGTAATGATTTAGGAATCGTTGCTAAAAATATCAAAGTAGAGACATTCCGATACATAACGACTATTGATACCGGAGACAAAAAACTTCATCAAGTAAGTTCTCATATATCCGGTTTATTACATAACAATTGGAAAGATAATATTGGAGAGTTGGTGCTAGCCTTATTACCTGCTGGAAGTATCAGCGGTACACCGAAACGAAAAACCGTTGAGATTATCGAAGAGGTCGAAGGATACAAGAGAGGCTATTTTACAGGTGTTTTCGGTCATTTTGACGGCAAGAACCTTTACAGTGCCGTAGCTATCCGTTTCATTGAAAATAAAGATGGAAATCTTATCTATAAAAGCGGTGGCGGCATTACCGCCGATAGTATTTGCGAGGGTGAATACAAAGAGATGCTAGATAAAATATATATCCCTTAACGGACACTCACCTGAGGTTTTAATTTCTGGAATGTTTTAGGACCGATACCTTTGACATTGAC
>DLUI01000093.1 GCA_002742695.1 Sulfuricurvum kujiense
AAAGATTGTATGCCTCTCATGCACGGGGCGCAAGGGTGTGCTTCGTATACCAAGGTTTTTTTTACCCGCCATTTCAACGAACCTATCGCGATCAACAACACCTCCGTGAGCGACATCACCGCCGTGCTTGATGGTGGGGATTATTCAATTTTGATGGCGATAGAGAATATCCAAAACAAAGATAAAAATCTCAAACCCTCTATGATCGGTTTGCACACGACGGGTCTGACCGAGACCAAAGGGGATGATGTGCGGGGTGTGGGGATGCATATCGAGATTCCTTATGTATTCGTCAACACTCCCGATTATGAGGGGGGGATGGAGAGCGGATGGGCGCTCACAGTCACAGCGATGATTGAACAGCTCACCGAGGCCGCGACCGAGACAAAACCGAATAAACTTGTTTTTCTCCCCCATTTGAGTATGCAGCCTATCGAGGTGGAGAAGATCAAATCTCTCTGTGAGGATTTCGGATTTGAGACTTATGCACTCCCCGATCTCTCTACCTCACTGGACGGATATTGGGAAGCGGGGCAGGGAAAATTAGCAAACGGCGGAATCACAGTGGATCAAATCCGAGATTTAGCCACATCTTCAGTCGTAATTTCGATCGGAGCATCGATGAAAAAATCGGCACTTGCTCTGCAAAAAAAGAACCCTGCAATAGAGCATATCCATTTCGATCATCTGATGGGATTGGAGGGGTGTGACAATTTTGTTAGTGCACTGATGAAAATACGACACTCTGAGCCAAAACCGATGATTAAACGGTGGCGTTCACGGCTGCAAGATACGATGCTGGACAGCCATTTTCTTATCGGAACGTCCCATTTCGTCGTAACGGGAGAGCCTGATATGCTTGTCGGCATATGCGCACTCTTGCGCAGTGTCGGGGGAACTGTTATTGCGGCGGTATCGACGACGTTTAGCGATGCTCTTCACACGATCGAAGCGGAAAATGTTTTCGTCGGTGATTTAGAAGATGCGCGCCGTTTCTTTGATCGTGCGGATATGGTTATCAGTAATTTCCATGCAGAACGAATCTTGCATACGGTAGAGAATACTGCGCTCGTACTCCGAGGATTCCCGAACTATGAAGAGTTAGGGAACCAGCTCAAAAACGATCAGCTGTATGAAGGTAGTACGTACTTTTTGTTTGAGATAGCCAACACATTGAGAAAGGTCAAACATGAACACTAAAATCATAGTCGAAGGGGATAAAACAATGGAAAACGCGATCAAAGTTGCTTTTGCGACCAAAGATATGGAAGAGATCAATGCCCACTTCGGGGGTGCGAAAGAGTTCGTCGTTTACAACGTTTCCAAAGAGGGGTTTGAACTCTCCGAGGTGATTAAAACCGACAGCGTCGCTCCCGAAGATGACGACAAGACCGATTATCGTGTCCGTGCCCTCAAGGGTGTCAATATCATGTACAGCGAGAGTATCGGGGGAACGGCTGCGGCAAAAGTGATCCGAGCGGGAATCCATCCGATGAAGGCCAATGAGTCTACACGGATCGAAGATGTCCTCAAAAGTTTAGTGCAAATGATCAACTCTAATCCTCCGCCATGGATTAAAAATATCATGCATATGCAGACCGAGCACGATGTGCGACAAGACCGATGGGCAGAGGGAGAATAAATGGAAGCGGAAAAGAAAATGAATGCGTTCGGAGTGGAGTTGATACGTCAAATCCGTGCACTCGATCAGTTCGGTAACTGGGCAAAAACGAGTGATGAAGAGTTGTTAATGAAAAAATACGTCAAAACCAAAGAGGATCTTAAATCTATCCCTTTGATCGCTGACATTGATGAGATGCTCACCAACGATATCAAAATGATCTATAAAGCGATCGCTTTGGCATTTGAGCGACAAACGGGTGTCGTGTGCAATGTTATTATGGAGATGAGTCATGAGGGGTTCGGACGATGTGCCATCATCGCCGATCGTATCTGTATCGTCGATAAGTATTTTAAAGATGCACACCGCTTCGGGTTTAGAACATACGAAGCACTGTTTGAAGACGGTGATAAACACCTCTCTAATGCAATCGCGATTTACGAACAATACAAACCATGCAATAAACAAGGATAAGGAGTCTTAAGATGGCAAAAGTAGGAATTTTTTTCGGTAGCAGCAGCGGTGTCACACGGGGTGCGGCAGAACTATTGGCAGATGAGATCAAAGGTGCTGAACTCATCGATATGGAAGAAGATTTTGACGGGATCGATCAGTTTGAGGATTACGATGTATTGATCCTCGGTTCGTCTACGTGGGGGCAGGGTGATCCACAGCGTGACTGGGTTGATCCCCTCTATGAACTGGATAACGAACGTCCCGATTTGAGTGGTAAAAAAGTGGCATTTTTCGGTGCGGGCGATCAAAAGACTCACGGCGAACACTTTTTGAGCGCCTTGGGAAAAATGCACGATCTGTTTGTCTCTCTCGGATCTGAAGCACACGGATTTATTCCGACCAGCGGATACGACTATGAATTTTCACTGGCGGAACGTGAGGGAAAATTCTGCGGTCTCGGGATCGATGATGTCAACCAAAAAGATTTGACCGAAGAACGTGTCCAAACATGGGCAAGCCAACTCAAAAGTGAGATGGGATTATAAGGAGATTATTATGGGAACGTTAGCTGAATTTGAACAAATAAGCGATACGGAAGATTTCTTTGATTTTTTTGATCTTGAATATGATGAACGTTTGGTTCAAGTCAAACGGTTCCATATGATGAAAAAATTTGGTGAGTTGGTAGAAAAAGCCAAGGGGCACGATTTTGGAAATGACGAGAAACTGCTCGAGTATTACCGATTTGCCCTGATCACTGTCTATAAAAATTTTGAAAATGGCTACAGTCCCTCAGCGGCAGATGTTTGGGAAATGTTTGATAAACCGAGTGCCTGCGGTACCTGTTCCACATCGAGCAGCTGTAGTACTATAGAGGAGGTGAGTAATGGAGTCCACGCCTGTACCACAAACCACAGTATCAGTTTCTGAAGAAGATATGCCGATTAATGATGAGGCACGTCGAACCAATCTTTATAAAATGTCGACAAAAGACGAAATCCTCTCTTTGTATCGGGTCGGTCAGCGGGTACGTCTCATAAAAGCGATCCGCAATGATGGAACCTATCCTCATGCTGGGGTCGGTGAGACGCTCGTCGAAGCGGGAGCCGAAGGGTATGTGAGAGCCATCGGCGATTTTTTGCAGACGATACGGGTGTACGAAGTGAACTTTATCGAAGAGGGATTGGTTTTCGGATGCCGCGAAGCGGAACTGGAGAGTGCCCTCGAAGATGACGGATACGACGAAGTCGCCGAAGAGCTTCGATGGATCAAAGAACACCGTGCCCAAAGAGCCGCTGAAAAAGCGGCGCAATCTCAAGAAGAGGGGGAGTAATATCAACATCTTCTGAGATTTTTGCATACCGTATCAAGCGGAATTGGTGCCCTCGCGGCTAAATAATCGTAATCAACAAAGGAGTTGGGATGACAACACGTGTAGAAATTATGAATGACTTTTTGGCGATCAACGTCATACCGGGCAAAACGATTCAAGATATCGTTGAAGCTTCAGGAAGTGCGTTGCCGTTCGGATGCCGTGACGGTGAGTGCGGTACTTGTGTCGTAATGATCGAATCCGGTATGGAGTATATGAGCCCTACAACGGATAAAGAGAAAGCGGTACTTAAAACGCTTAACGAAAGTAATCCAAAAGCCCGTCTTGCTTGTCAAATGAAAGTCGTTGCACCAAACGGATTGGTTCGCATCAAATACTAAGTTTAAACTTCCGTTCATGGTTCGACTCGCTCACCACGAACGGAAACTGCCTCTTTTTTAATCATATAACTGCTTAAAAAAAGCCTATACTTTTCATAAGAACAAAATATGCATTTGATTGCGTAAATGTGTATTTTTTTAGGCGGATTATTATGCAAACCTCACTCTCTTATAAACAAAAGCAACTGCCAAGACTCTCGATGCAGACGTGGCTACCGCTCTTGCAATGTTCCCTAAACGATCTCGAAAAACATTTGCAGGTTATTACGAATGAAAACCCATGTTTAGAGGTTAAATCGGGATTCGAAGAGTCCAACGCCGTAGCCGGAGGGACTGCGGCCTACGGCGCATTTCAGAATTATGTTTCAAACTCTTCGAGCGAGCAAATCGAATGGCTTAGTATCTCATCAACGTCGTTGTATGAAAAACTCGATGAGCAGATCGTAGCCCCGCTGTTTCCGACACCGATTTCCCAAAAAATTGCACGCCAGATCGTCTATTACATCAATGATGAGGGGTATTTTGACGGCTCTATCGAAGAGGTGGCACGACAGTGCGATACCGATACCTATACAGTCGAGCGGGTACGTCAGCGGTTTGCCCATTTGGAGCCTTCGGGTGTAGGAGCGGTCGATTACAAAGAGTCTTTTTTATTTCAGCTCAGCGATTATGATTTGGATGATGAACTCAGTATTTTGCTCGGAGCGATGATTTTACAGTTTGACAAGATGGAAAAATTTATCAAACACCCGAGACTGCATGATGCCAAAGCGGTATTACAGCATCTTCGCAATCCTCCCGCATTGGAGTATATGGAGCCGGAAGCGCAGATCACTCCCGATCTTTTTGTCGAGTTTTCGGGATCGGAACTGAACATTCGGATCAATCATGCCTTTTATCCCGATTTACAGGTCAATATGATCGATAAATACGATAATTTTGCGAAACAAAAATTCAAAGAGGCTCGCGAACTGGTCAAGCTCCTCGATCTTCGCAAAGCGACTCTCTATAACGTAGCCTTGGTGCTCCTTGAAAAGCAATACGCTTTTTTTATGGGGGGAGAGTTGAAGCCTTTGCGTCTTCAAGATGTCGCCGATGAGCTGGGATTCAACGAATCGACGATCTCCCGTGCGATTGCCGATAAATACATCCAAACGGAACGGGGATTGTACGCGTTCAAAGATTTTTTCTCCAACTCGATCGGCGAGGTATCGACCTCTGAGATCAAACATTTTCTCAAACGGCTTGTCTCCAGCGAGAACAAAGATGATCCGTTCAGCGACAAAACCCTTCACGAGATGATCGAAGAGCGTTTCGGGGTGAAGATGGTACGCCGTGTCATCGCCAAATACCGTCAGGAACTCGATATCCCCTCGTATAAAGAGCGATTGTTTTTGTACAAACTCGAATTACTCTAATTCTATGTCAATCTGACAGGTAATAGAGGTTTTCTCTAAAATCACTCTATTATCTCTGTTATGATTATCCATTTAGATTTAGATTGCTTTTTTGCTTCGTGCGAGCGGGTTCGTAACCCCTCTTTAAACGGTAAATGTGTCGCCGTCGGGGGGCGGGGTGATCCGTTTATTTTTGACAAAAAACCCTCCCGCGATAAAAAATTGATGACCCTTAATTCCGGAGCGTTTGTCCCCTCCTTGTTTCACGCCGACCATGACAGCCGTAACTATTTTAAAGACGGGGATACGATACGGGGGATTATTACGACGGCAAGCTATGAGGCGCGTGCTTACGGGATCAAAACGGCTATGAGCGTCCATGAAGCCCTCCGCCTTTGTCCCCATTTGATTGTCCTCCCTCCCAACCATCTCCTTTATCATACGATGAGTCATGAACTGATGGAGTACCTCTCTACCGTAATCCCCGCAATGGAGCAGTACAGCATTGACGAGATGTTCGGCGATCTGGGCGGATGGATCGATGACGCCGATACCTATGAGTTTATTCGAGACCTTCGAAACCGGATTACCATGGAGTTCAAGCTTCCCGTCTCTATCGGTGCGAGCAGTTCCAAATGGATCGCCAAACTTGCCACCTCTGCGGCCAAACCCTACGGTGTTCGGGTCGTTCGTCGAAATGAGATCGAATCGTTCGTCCGAGATATCCCCATAGGCGATTTCCCCGGTGTCGGAAAAGCGTTCTCTCTCAAAATGGAGCGCTATGCCATCAAAACGATCGGAGATGCATGGAAATCGGATACATTGATACAATCGTGGGGAAATCAGGGAAGGGATCTTTACGCACGCCTCAGAGGCGAGGACAACGAGCCGATTCAGCCCAGCCGTTCCCGCAAAGGGATAGGGATATCGCGCTCGATGGATCACCCTATCCAAGAGAGGAGTGAACTGTATCGGCGTATCCATATTTTGGTGCGTCATTGGAGCCATACGATTATGAAGCTGGGGGTGAATCCCACCACCTACTCTTTTTCCTTGGGGTATGAGAATTGGGGAAGTTCCAAAAAACAATACACCCTCTATCGTCTGTTCAACGAAACGTTTTTACACGCTTTTGCCGTGGAAAAGTTTAAAGAGTTGGATATCCATCCCCATATCCGTGTCCGCTATATCGCGATGAGTGCGACCAAGTTTACCCATCATGATCCGAAAAGTTTTGATCTGCTTGAAATCCAAAACGATACCAAAATGCGCAGCCTTACCGATGCGGTGACGAAGATGAGGGATAAATACGGGATGGATATCGTGCGCGGCGGCGGAGAACTGTAAAGGTATCGGTTATGTACCGTAGATAAAGTAATGTTCGCTTGTTTGATGCTTCGCATGATACATTGCTTGGTCGGCACATTTGAGCAGTGTTGAATCATCTTTGCCGTGTCCGGGATAAAAAGCAATTCCGATACTGATGGAGGGGATGATAGTACACTCCTCAAGGATAAGAGGCTGTTTTGTTTTGTCAATAAGGGTTTTGGCAACGCTGATCGCTTCTTCATTGTGCTGGATGGATTCAAAAATAATGGTAAATTCATCTCCCCCCAAACGAGAGACAAAGTCATCTGCGCGTATATTTGCCTGTAACCGTTCCGCTACGGCCTTCAAGAGCATATCTCCGCATTCATGCCCGTAGGTATCGTTGACCTCTTTGAATTGATTAAGATCGATAAAAAAGAGGGCAAATGTCTTATTTCTTCGCTCAGACCGAGAGAGTGTCTGAGTGAGCATTTGGTTGAAAAAGAGGCGGTTTGGTAAGCCCGTTAAAACATCATGATGAGAATCGATGAGCAGTTGTTCTTCATATGCTTTTTGGATTGAAATGTCACTCAGCAGGGCCACATACCGTATCAGCTTTCCATGTTCGTCATGAACTGCTGAAATGCTTTGTAATGAGGGGTAAATTTCTCCATTTTTTCGTTTATTCCATATTTCACCGCGCCATTTTCCGGTCGTATTTACCTCACTAAACATCTCTTCATAAAATTTAGAGTCGTGTTTTCCCGATTTGAAAATTCTGGGATTTTTACCCATGACTTCTTCAAAGCTAAACCCTGTTACACTGCTAAAGGCTTCATTAACTTTGATGATATTTCTGGAAGCATCCGTTATAAAAATCACTTCGGAGGTATTGTGAAATACCGCATCGGACAATAGAAGCTCCGCTTCTCTGATTTTATACTCTTGAATATTGTCGACACTCAGCCAGATATAGGATAATCCTTTCATCGAAATAAGCTTACCCGCAACTTTCACAGCAATACGTTCGTGATGTGCATTGATAAAGAGACTCTCATACGGAGTGAGGCAGCCTGTTTTTTTAAGGGTATTGATATATTTATTTTCTTGATCACGGAGCTCGTCTGCGATCAGATTAAAATAATTGAGATGGTTCGCTTCGTCGTCCATCAAACCGATAATGTCCAAAAAGCTGCTATTGGCATCGACAATTTCCCCCTCAAAGGTACACAAAGCCAATCCGGTAGATGAATTCTCAATCAGAATACGGTTAAAGCGGCGTGAATCTTCGATGTTTTGTACTAAAGGATGGAGAAAATACCAAAAGACGACACTGCCGACCAAGGCTAACAAAATCGTTAATTCTAATGCATATTGCGCTGCTTCGATATAGGGAGCGCGTATTTCAACGAGATCTATTTTTGCGACTAACCCCCAACCGAGATCTTGTATCGGCACATACGCGGCCAGAACGGTTGCTCCCCTATAATCATAGGTGATGTCAACCCCTTTTTGCCCTTTGAGAGCGCGCCGCATCGGCTCGCCAAGGTGAGAGTTCCATAGCACGGGAAGAGATTTGTCCATTTTATAATGGCGCTGTTGGATCAAAAACTGAATTTGATCGCCTTCACGCTTTCCTAGGGTAAACTCTCCTGTTTTTCCAAATCCGGCATATCCGTAATGGGCTTGGGATACTTTTTGAATAATATTCTCGGCGACCTTTTTTTTCATTTCGCTAGAGAGGTTTTTGTGAAGAAGAAATTCTTGTTCTGCCACCACATGAATCATAACCGCTTGAGTCGAGACAAGCTCTTTCAAGCGATCTTTTTGACGATTAAATCCGAGATTATATAAGAGAATAATGGTGAACATTACGACAATGATCATATTCAAGGTTAGCAGAGCAATGAGATAATAAGGGGTTTGTTGTATACGTTTGCTAGCAAAGTAATCGCTAAACAAATTTTTTAACGTTTTCATACTGTTAGCCCTTTCTCCCTTGTAGTGAATTCATATTCAATATTTCACCGATTATATCAGAAAAGAATCAGAAAATAATCTCACTCTCTTGTTTATTTGTTTTGGCGGGATAAGTGGTTATAAATTCCGGTTCCGACAATAAGCAACGTCACCCCGATGATCAGATAAAAAGCATTAATCAGTTTACCGTAATCATCGAGTACAATTTTAAATACCGCCATCAAGGACTCAATCGAGAGGGCAATAATGATGGAGGTTAAAAATTTACTGAGCGTTTTGTTTTGGAGATCATTACCGTAATTAAACGTTTTGAAAAGCACCTCATTTTCAATAAGTGTCTTGGCCAAATCGTAGATGGCAAGCCCGATCGTAATAGAAATAATCGAGGTAAAAATCTCATGCATCACTGCATCTCCCGAATAGGGAGAGATGAGCATATGATAAAAAATATAGGCACCGTAAAAGATTAAATAGATAGAGACTAACCCCAGTAATAATCCGCCGGCACCCATTACAAATCGGTTGATCTGCTCATAGGCACTGTTATGTTCGATAAGACGAAGCTCTTCGAGGAGCTTTAGCATATCGAAATCGGCAACAAGATAGTGATTGTTTTCCCGTTTGACGGCGGTAAGGGTAGGGAGCCCCGTCACATGATGGAGATAGGGGTTACTGATATGGATTGCCTCTTCTGCAAAACTGACCCATTTGAAATAAAAAGATTTATCGGTTCCGTTACGATCGTCATCGATGTAATTTCTCCCAAAACTGGGAGTGTATTGGATAAATGAATCGTTGACGCTGTAGAGTACTTCGGCTGCCTTTTCGGATTCGAAAAAACGGCGCATATCTTTGGCATCGTTAGAGATAGGATGAAAACTTTCCATCGTTGTGCGGAGATAATATTGAACACTGTTTTTGTGTTCGGTGTAGATACTGATGATCCGTTTCATGAAAACTCTCCTTATCTGAATTTTCAATTTAAGTTTTAGCACTCAATGGATTAAGAGCGGGAGAGAATTTAAAGGTAGGAAGGATTTTTAAGGATATAGGGCTAAGGTGAATGTTTCGTTTCTGTAACCATTAGGTTTTACACTTCTGCACTTTTTATGAAGGTTCATTCATGGTCTCCATCCGACTCATCTCCCGTCTCACCATACGCCAAAAAATTACGTTTATTGTGGCGACGACACAACTTTTTGCCATCATCGCCATCTCCATCGGCGTCCTGGGAATGTTTTTTTCAAACGCCTCTTTGGAGCGGATTAATGATCAAAGCCTCCATCCTCTCGATCAGCTTAGAGTGAGCAAACATGCTATGATCAATGTGATTCAAGCGAAAGCACAATTGATATCTGAAGGGCAGGGGGACTACGAGAACGATCTAAAAGCGATCAAAGAGGCACATAAACAGTTTAATACCCAATGGAGTGCGTATTTAAAATCCCCGAAAACAGAGAAAGAACAGCAACACCTCGAAGAGGCGCAAATGCAAGTTGCACGGGCTGATCGCTCTATGAGCGCGCTTGAGCTCGCAATCACGAATCGTGATATTATGGAGATTCATGACTTGGTTCAAAGCGATTTCCCTTTTAGTTTTGCACCTTTGGGGGATCTTTTTGATTCTCTCATCACGCTTCAGCTCGAAAATACACAGATTCTTTACAATCAGGCACAAACGCAGTTCAATCAAACCCTCCTTTTGATAGCGGTTATTTTTCCGATTGGTATGATCGTGATCTTTATTGTCCTCCGACTCATTACCCGTGAGCTGATTCAAAAAATCACCCTTCTTTCCCACATCATCCACCATCTGCGTTCGGGAAATCTCCAAGAGCGAATCCAAGTCGAGGGAAAAGATGAACTCTCAACCGCAGCCTATGAAATGAACGGTTCGATGGAAGAACTGCAAAAAATCCTCGCCAATATCAAATCGACATCGTTTGAAAGTATCGCTACCGCCCAAGAGCTTAACACGGTAGCCAATACCATTCGTCAACGCCTCGAAACCAGTACGACTGATATGGCACTCACCCATGAACAACTCGTCCAACTACAATCGATTGTACATGCATCAACCTCTTCGGCGCATGATACTACCTGTAAAATTGATGAAGCCAACACCAATCTGCACGAGGCTAACACTCAGATTTCAAAAATGAACAACGACATACAAACGGTTGCCCAAATTCAACAAAGCCTCTCTTCCGAACTGCAAGAGCTATCTTCACAAGCACAGCAAGTCAAAGGTATCTTAAATATTATCGGAGACATCGCCGACCAAACGAATCTTTTAGCACTGAATGCCGCTATCGAAGCGGCACGGGCAGGTGAACACGGACGAGGGTTTGCCGTGGTCGCGGATGAAGTTCGTAAATTAGCGGAGCGAACACAAGAGAGCCTATCGCAGATCAACAGCACGATCAGTACCATCGTTGATGCCATCATCACCACCAGCGATAAAATGGACAAATCAACCGGTTCGGTGCTGCGTGTTTCAAATGATTCGAATTCCGTCCAACGGATTATCAACAACTCATCCTCTCTTATTTCGATTGCCGCAGATAGTGTCCATAAATCAAATGATAATCTGAAAAATCTAACAGGAGGGATGAGTTTGATATCGGATAAAATCGATACGCTCAATACGATAGCATCGTCCAATACCGACAGTATTCAGGAGATTACGGACGTGGCATTTCGCCTCGATCAAAGTACGGCAGAGATTAATCAAAAGTTAGAAAAGTTTCGTACATAGAGTATGTTATTTGTAAATACTTAGAATTTTTAGCTTACTAAGTATTTGTTTTGATTTTTTTGAAGAAGTTTAATTTCATTAAAAGTTATATCTGGTTTATAATCACATACTTGAACGCTTGGATTATGAACCATCACTTCAGTGCCTTTTCTTTTTTCTTGTGCAGTATATGATAGCCCAAATGGTTTTGGATGATATTCACTATATATTTCATAAATTTCAGGTGTATCATCATATGTCAAAATCCAAGGTTGCGTGATATTTATAATGCTTTCATAGAGTCTACAGTGATCTTCATGTTTGAAAAAGTTTTGATATAATCCTTTGCCTTTAACATAATAAGGTGGATCGATATTTACTAAGCATTTGCTATTAAGTGTTGGTAATATTTCATTAATAAAATCAACAGCATCTAGATTAGTCAACGTGACATTATCTTTTTTGGAAGCAATATATTGAATTTGTTCAATTAGTCTTTTTTTATTAAAACGGCAATCTATTTTATAGTTACCTTCTTGCTTCAATCCTCCGATTGCTCCACCCTTAATAATTCCCGATCTATTAGTACGATTTAAAAAAAATGTAGAAAAACCAAGCTCTAGTAATGTGGCATCTGAAGAATATTGAATTGCTTTTTGTTTATGCCATTCTTCTATAGTAACGGGGGTTATTTCTATTAAGTCACACAAACTATCAGTTGATTTTAAAACACTATGCCAAAAAGCATAAATAGAAGGATTTAAATCATTGATATAAATGTTTGTTACATGCCCCTCTAATAAAAGATACCATGCTATTGCGGCTCCTCCTGCAAAAGGTTCAATATATGTTCCGCCTACAAGAGAATTTATTTTTAACGTTTCAAGTACATAAGCAGTTAATTTAGATTTCCCACCTGGGTATCTTAATGGCGAGTAGGACATTTTTAAACTTCTTTCAAATCAATAATTTCTTTTAGAAGTGGTGATAGAAAATCCCAAAATCCATTTAAAAAATGTTTACCAGTATGATGCGTTTCAACTCCATGTATATAGACATTTAGGGTATCTAAGCAATAATCATTATTCGTATTTAGCAATTTTTCTACAACTTTATATGCTGGTGTTTTTGAAGCAAGTTTATTTTGTTTAATATATTCTAATCTTTGTTTCAATGTAATATCTTGAAAAGGTTTGTTATTATAACGGGAACATACTTCTTCTTTACAATTTTCTACATTTATATATTCATTGATGGACAAGTCTAAAAAAACTCTTAAAGAAATAGCAGCACAATTTCTGTACTTTACAATAGGAAGTACTTTTAATTCACGAAATAATGCATCTAATTTATAATTCGATGTATTTAACTGATAATTTTCATAAATCATTTGATTTCTATCTGGATTTTTATTTATAGGTCGTTTGGAAGGGGGTTCTACTGTATTACTTTCCGTTCTAGATTCATTTATATTAGGGTGTTCCGTATCCATTGATTCACTAGTAACCTCTTCATTTTCTTGTTCAAACGAAACTTGAGGTAATTGTTCAATCAAGATATCCAAATTACTTGTGATAGTTCTTGTATTGATTTGTATCTGTACATCTAAATCATCTCTATGTATTACATGTTTAAGCCAAATTGCATATGCAAATAGAAAACTTTTTCTATTTGAAATAATTCTAAATTTATCATCTTCAAACTCAAATCCCCATTTTTCACGAACTTGAGGATTCATAAACCAACGTTCTAAAATTGTCATAGGAATACGATGAGATTTCACTTTTTCTTGTTCTAGAGAATCCAACTCCTTCATTACAACAGGGTCTAATGCTAAATCGCGAATTGTAAGAATACGTAATGTATATTCCAACTGACCTTTATTTAGGCCGGTTATGGACATAACTTTTTCTATATTTCCTTCATATTTATCATAAAGTTCAGCAATCCAGCGTTGTTGTTGAAGACGTGACCATGGACGTTGTAGAGAACTTAATGCATGTCTTTGATTGATATACCATTCGCATTCTTCAAATGATGGTGCAACACAAACTTTAATTTTTTCAATACTATCACGATCAAGTAATTCAGCTTTTTTACGAATAAATGATCGAATAGATTTAGGTGCTTTTTGTGGATTTCTCAATAGTTTTAAAGCTAAAATTCTTCGATTCCCTTCAGCTACATAATATTTATCATTTTCTTCATTCTGCCAAATTACAACAGGATCTGCTGGAATATAACCTTGGGATGATATTGAATCAACTAATTTTAAAAAGGAGTCTTTTTCACCATTGTCACTAAGTAAGTCAGATGTATATTCAATGATATTAAGATGTTTTTCATCTGGATCTAAACGAGGATTGTCTGGCCACAATCTTAGTAGGTCTACAGATCTCAATACTTTTTTTTCTAACCAACTATAATGACTCATACAACCCTCATTTTTGATATACTATTTTAAAACATTATGTGATATTTAATGTTTATTTTTTATTAAAATTAAATTTTTTTCTAAAATAAAGTCTTTTAGGTGTGGAAATAGTAGGGAAATATATTTTCTATGTTAACTTTAAGCGGTTATATTAGAGATAATAAAATCAGATTGTTCAAAAAATAAATCATGAAAATATTATTTAATTGATTAAAATTCAGAATATATCGTAGAAGTATGAGTTAAAAATAAAGAATTTTATTTGTTGAGAAAGCAGAATTTGTAGCTATGACCTTCGTCTTATAAGTAGTTTGAAACGTTATCTATAAAAGTGGTGTTTTTGACTTAAAAGCCCATCAACATAAAATAGTAGTAGATTAAAAATAGTTTAAAAGGTATAATAGTACAAATAGACAAAAGGAGTTAAGATGAACATTTCAGCAACTCAACTTAAACAACAATCCCATCTGCTTGATCATGTGAAAGAAGAAGATATTGTTATCACCAAACGTGAGAAGCCTTTTGCCGTCGTAATCGATATCGAAAGATATAAAACTCTTATCAAAGAAGCCGAAGCGGGAAAAATCGAGCATAAGCTCGCTGCATTGTCAGGGCTTGGTTCATTCTCATTGGGTGGGAAAGATTTTAGTGATTTAAAATCAGAGATGGGCAATGGCTAAGTATTTTTTAGATGCCAATATTATCCTCGATCTGATCGATAGTGATCGTGGCAATATCACACTAACGCGTGAATTCATCAAAGAATCCATTATTAGTGGTAATGAATTATGTACCAGTTGCGATATTTTTACAACGGTTTATTACGTCGCGTCCAAAAAACTATCCTCTAAAAATATTATCGCCGAACTTGAAAAGTTATTGACCTTTATCGATGTGATTGCTATCGATATCGATACTATCAAAGAAGCGATGGGTTTAATGGGTGATAAAGATGATTTTGAAGATATGCTTCAATACGTTTGCGCTCTTCGTAGTCGTAGCGATCTGATTGTAACAAATGATAAAAACTTTTATCGTGGTGAGATTGAATTGCGTTTTTTAAAATAGGGGAAGATTTAAAGGGGGTTGGTTGCGGAAGCAGGATTTGAA
>DLUI01000154.1 GCA_002742695.1 Sulfuricurvum kujiense
CATCCATAATGTTTAATTTCAGAAAAAAAGTGTTGTACCGCTTCATACGAACCGATCCCCTCTGATTCAAGAAGTTCAAATATCAAACGCTCAGGCTGCGGAAACTGGGCTATTTGCTCGATCAAAAATTCGCGAGTAGAGCGGTCTCGAATATCATCGATTGAGAGATTCATACTGACGGAACATTCCGAATGAGAAAAGTTTTCGAGAGTTTTTCGTATGATCATTTTAGTGATTGAGTTATACATCTTCGTCTCTTTGGCTATCGGTAAAAAAAGTCCCGGAGAGATCACTTCACCATCAGGTAATATCAGCCGTGCCAATGCCTCGTATTTCATAATTTTTTTCGTTTTATTATCGATAATCGGCTGAAAATAGGGGACAAAACGATCTTCTTGAAGGGCACGTTTGATCATGTCTTGATACTGTAGTTTTGTGGAGCGCTCCTGTACCGATCGCGTATCATTACGATAAATAATGATAGTTCCCTCTTTTTCCGCTTGACGCAGCGCAATATCGGCATGAGAGAGGGGGGCATCGTCGCCTTGATCGACAATACCGGCTCCCATCTCCAAATACATCATCTGTCCATTGATTTGTATCTCCGTAGCTTCAAATTTATGGATAATACGCTGTATGTAATGATAGAGTTCTTTCGCATCCAACGGAGAGAGAACGGCAAAGTGAGCACCGCTGACACGATAAATGGCATGAAAAGGGAAAGCTTCCTCTTCAATAAATCTCGAGAGCAGCTCTGCTGTTTGCTTCAGGATGCTGTTTCCTACCGAGTACCCGTAAAAATCGTTTACATTTTTAAAATTGTTTATTTTCAGCAATGAAAGAGAGTTGTTACGGTGTTCTAGCAGATCATTTTCAAGCATTGCAAAAGAAAAAAGGCCGCTGATTCGATCGACAGTGTACGTCAGTAATGCTTCTCGGCTTTTTTCGATAACAAGCTCTTCGAGATGCTCTTTATAGATTACATTCTCTTTTTCCATCGATATTTTTGCAACGATTTTATAAAGGACATCGATCGTTTGAATCCGCTCGATCGGTTTAAAAAGATAGCCGTCTATTCCTAATTCTACAGAGCGGTGAAGTATGTCGCTCTCTTTATGTGCCGAAACAAGCAAGGTTGCTTGGGTGGGATAATGTTCTTTTATTTTTTCGATCATTTCCAAACCGTTAAGCAGCGGCATTTGATAATCGGTAATGATTAGATCATAACGGTTCACCAATGCAGCCTTAAGCCCCTCTTCGCCATTGGATTCACTGTCAATCTGTTCGAAAAAACGGCTCAGGAAAGTGATATATTCTCGTCGAATAAACGGATCGTCTTCCACATACAGTACACGCATCCCTTTAGCAGTGTCTTGCAGTAATCGATAGTGTTCGTTTGACGGATTAGAATACATAGGTTATATCCTTAGTATAATTTGTTGGTATAGTAAGGGTAAAAAGAGTCCCATCCGTATCGTTACAGACTTGTATGGAACCGTTTAAATGTTTTTCAATGATAATGGCGGACATGTACAAACCAAGACCCGTCCCGTTTTTCTCTTCTTTCGTTGAAAAATAGGGATCAAATACCTTATCGATGATCTCTTCCGAAATCCCTCCGGCGTTATCCCGAATGGAAAATACAATATTCTCTTCATTATGCACTGAATGAAATTGAATAAAAGGTTCCGGAATAAGGCGCTCTTCAAAAGCATCTTTAGAATTGGTTAAAATATTCAAAAAGACCTGCATCAATTCATTTTTGTAGGTAACAAAAGCGGCATCAACATCTCCCGTAAACGTTAGATTGATTCCAAAATTTTTGTAATTTTTTCCCAGCATTGTCAATAAATCATTCGACATCTCACGCATAGAAACACTCTGCGGCAATTTGTTCGGTCGAAAGAAGTTGCGAAAATCGTCAATAGTGGTTGAGAGGTAGTGAATCTGTTTGTCAATCACATTTAAATCGTCTAAAAGATGTTGCTTGTTTATCTCATCAAATTCCAGTGTCAGAATCGTATTGTTGGTAATCATCCCGATAACGGTTATAGGCTGACGCCATTGATGCGCGATCATACCGATCATTTCTCCCATAATCGCCATTCGTGATTGGGTGATCATCATCTTCTCAGTTATCTCATTCTTGTTTTTTGCTTCAACAACTTGATTTTCAAGAGCAGCATTAAGTTCATGCAAGCGCTCAGTACTCCGACAAGCATCAATAGCATTCGTCAGTTTCGTTTTAAACCCAGCAAACATCCGACCATAACCATCCGTTCCATCGCTGTTTTCAAATGCAAACAAAAAATGTTCGTTTCCGATCGGAATATCGAGAATATATCCGAGAGACGCTACTGCAATAATAGAATATTCCTCAGTTGCAGTGCATAAAGTCACAGGGATATCAAAATCCTTTTCGACAGTAACGATTTTTTTTCGACTAGGTGCTGAGGCAAAATAGTGGCCTCCTAACGCTCCGGTATGATGTACAAATGTCGTGATAACATCGCTCAGCATATTTTCAAGAACAAGAGAGTTGCCGATGGCATTCATACAAACATAGGCAAGGGTTTGCTGTTCAGAGTAATCTTTCATACCAAAAGTATAGCTCTGCTGTGTTGCAAGTATGTCGCAAAGAGATATTACGAAGCTACACCATAATGTTTGAGAAGTTTTTCATATTCGTCATCTTTGCCAAACTCTTTTAGGTAATAAGCGGCAATACTCTGCGCTACAGCAAGTGATTTTGCGGCGAGGAGGAGTCCGAGTTTATTGAACGTTGCTTGACGTATGCACTCTCTTATTTTCGGTTTAAAAATAGATATCCCCGCATAGGGGAGCAATATCTGCTGTACCTGTTTTATCTCTCCGTTGGCAACCGATTGCATAGCATTTGAAAGCACTTCATCAAATGTTTCATCGTATGCGACGAACTCAGCCATCGATTCGAGTATGGGATAGGCTACAACAAGTTCGTATGCGGTTTGGATAGCGTTGCTTTGGATCGCTTCTAATAGTTTTTGCCGTAGCTGAATCTCTTTTGCCAGCTCCATCAACTGCTCTTTGTAAGGAAGAAAAACAGCGACCTGTTTTATCCCTGAAAACGCATCGTCGTATTTCCCCTCTTCAATGAGCTTTTTTATTTTGGCAATAGAGGCTTCGGCAAGGGCGCATATTTTTTTATAAACCTCTTCAGATGTTAAAAAATCATATTTTTCCGTTAAATTGAAGTACTCTCTGAATTGTTTTTCTTTGATGAGAGCATCCGCTTTGAGGTAAAGCTCATAGTTTTTTTGCAATGAGTGTATCATCTCTTTTTTTGCGGGGACCACACAAAAGGGTTTAAGAAGTTCCTGTGCTTTAGGACCATTGCGCAGCGGGTCGGCTCCAATCAGTTTTTTTGCTTCCGCAAAGCTTTTTGTAAAATAGAGTTC
>DLUI01000035.1 GCA_002742695.1 Sulfuricurvum kujiense
AATATTTTTTCGCGATTATATCGAATACCGACTTATATTCGACCTAATCCACGCGCTTCTAAAAAGAGGTCTTCGGTATCAATTACCTCTCCGTCACTTAAAATCGCCGAGCGCTCAACGACGGAGATAAGCTCACGAATATTCCCCGGCCAGTTGTAGTTCATTAACGCGTTGCGTGCCGATGTCGTAAAGGCTTTGGACTCGTAACTGTACTGAGTGCAATAGCGCTCCAGAGCCGCTTCGGCTATCGAGAGGATCTCTTCGCGCCGTTCACGCAGCGGCGGGATATTGAGGGGGATGGTGTTGAGGCGATAATAAAGATCTTCTCGAAACTTACCTTCGTTAATTTTAGTATGCAAATCGGCATTGGTGGCGCAAATGATCCGTACGTCGATTTTCGTATTTTTCGAACCACCCAAACGGCGGATTTCACGCTCTTGGAGTACCCGTAGTAATTTGGCTTGTAGAGAATAAGGCATTTCGGCGATTTCGTCCAAAAACAGCGTTCCCCCTTCTGCGAGCTCAAACTGCCCTGTTTTGGCTTCGGTGGCATCGGTGAAAGAGCCTTTTTCAAATCCGAACAGTTCGCTCTCTATCAGGTTATCGGGGATTGCCGCCATGTTGATAGCGATAAAGGGCTTGGATGCGCGCGGTGAACTTTCATGGATATGGCGGGCAAAGACCTCTTTACCGACACCGCTCTCCCCTAAAAGCATCATGCTCGCATCCGTAACGGCAGCTTTGCCAATACGGAGAAGGAGTTGATCGAGGGCAGGGGAAGAGCCTAAAAACTTTTCACCTCGTGCAGGTTCTTGAGAGGGTGTTTTTTGAGATTTTTTAGCAATTGCTGCCGTCCTCTCGATAGCGGTTACCAAGGTCTCAATTTCGAACGGTTTAAGGAGGAAATCTTTCACCCCCAGTTGAATCGATTCGATAGCACGGGTGAGGGTGGCATTTCCGGTGATAATAATCACCTCGTATTTGCCTCCGAGGGTTTTAACGAATTCGATCCCGTCCATCCCCGGCATATTGATATCACTGATAACGAGGTCAAAGGTATCATCGAGTTTTTTGAGGGCATCACGGGCATTTTTGAAGGTATGAATCTCATATTTTTCATAGTCACTCATCGCTATTTCAAGCGATTTTCGCATATTGATATCATCTTCAACAATCGCAATTTTCATAAAAAAACCACCCGCTATTTAGTTGCGGTTATTGTAACAGACTCATCATTAAACTCGACTGCATAGCACCGCGAGGGGAGGGTAAGGGAATTAAGGGTTTGTATGTGGGAAGAGCCAAACGTATCATTGCTTTTAACCCGAAACTCACCCGTGGAGGCAAACTCCAAAAATGGTGTCTGTTCGCGTTTAAGGACACTGTCCAGTGTTTCATTAAGAGTACGTTTGAATACGATGAGGGGACCGTTTTGATGAGACATACACGGTTGCATCGCTTTAGAAACCCAGAGCGTTTCATTGATAGCTTGAGTGTTTTTGGCGGTAACCCGATACCCTATATAGTAGTTATCGGCACCAATGCAAAGAGTCGTGATTAGCGTAAGACTCGTGAATAGGAAAGAGAAATTTCCATTTCGACTTCGCACAGACCCTCTTTAAACGTAGTATTCATAACATTAGCACCGCGTACGAGTGCTTCAACGGATGTACGGGTCGTTGATTGCTGCATCATCATATTTTTGATGGTGTCTTGCCCTTCAACTTGTACCCCTTTAACTCTCTCAGCGATAAGACGATACCCATCAACCATAGCGGCACGTTTAGCGAGTGCGTACGCTTGTGCAGGCGAAGCGGTAACGGAAGGGGCAACCCCTTGGCCGATAACGGTAATGATAAGTTCATTTTGAGATTTTAAAATCGGTTCAACACAATGACCGTCAGTGCCGCTGTAGACACATTTTACTTTGGTTTCAGAAGAATCATCACTGTTGAAAAATCCCGCGTGAAGTGCGGGAACAGCGAGAAGCAGTGCAAGAAGAGCAGAGATTCGCATTCGGGTTCCTTCGGGTAAGTTTGGAATAATTACCCAAATAGAGCAAATACTATTCCAATTCTAATGTTGTCGGTTCGCTTCCTTCGCCTTCTTCATTTTCGTCTTCATCATCCTCTTTTTTCGGACAACGGGAGATGCTCGCAACATCATCCCCTTTGATAATGTAGACGCCGCTGGTATTACGTCCTGATTTAGCGATAGTTTGCATATCGACACGGATCATTTTACCCGCTTTGGTGAGTGCCATCATATCCATTGTCTCATCAACCATGAGACAACCTACCACGGTCGTTCCGGTTTTCGCGTTGAGTTTCATCGCGATAACACCGGTTCCGGCACGGTTAGTAAGGCGATACTCTTCTGCCGTAGTACGTTTTCCGATCCCTTTTTCACTCACCATGAGGATCTCTTCTTCATCAGACTTGATGATATTGGCATCGACGACGACATCACCCTCTATTTTGAACTTGATACCGCGAACACCACGGGTGCTACGTCCCTGATCACGAGTTTTTTCGATTTCGAATTTGATACATTGCGCGTATTTGGTGACGATAAAGAGATATTTTGTCTCTTCGGTCGCAATGTGTGCGGTGATCAATGCGTCATCGTCATCAAGGACAATCGCACGAACACCGTTGCTACGGATATTTGAGAATTCATTCAATGCGGTACGTTTGACGACACCGTTTTGGGTAAAGAATACAAGCGATTTTGTTTCACTGAAATCGGTTGTCGGGATAATCGAGCGGATTTTCTCATCGGCTTCGAGGTTGATGAGATTGACGACCGCTTTACCTTTGGCCGTACGTGATCCCTCAGGGATTTTGTACACTTTGAGCCAGTGGAGCTGTCCGCGGTCTGTCACGAACATTAATGTATCATGAGTGTTGCAGGTATAGAATTTCTCGATAAAGTCATCATCGTAGGTGGTTACGGCAATTTTACCTTTTCCGCCTCGGATTTGTTTCTCATACGCTACCAACGGTACACGTTTGATGTATCCGCGATGGCTGATGGTGACAACCATCGGCTCATTCGGGATCAAATCTTCGAT
>DLUI01000030.1 GCA_002742695.1 Sulfuricurvum kujiense
ATAACGTATGAAAATGCCGTAGCAAAATATGAACATTCCATGCTCTTAACACAATACGAGAATGCACTTATACAGCTGGTTTTCTTTTTAGGGGTTATTTTGGCGCTGGTTATGGGATTGGCTTGGACGATATTTGCCCGAATTGAAGTTCAACAGCAGCAGCTGATTGCGTCGAGTGAAACCTTGAAGCATCTTAATCTCAAACTGGAACAAGCCTCTTATACCGATTCACTGACGGGTATGTTCAACCGACGCTACTTTAATATTGTGTATGAGCGGGAGTTTAAACGCTCCCTACGCTCTAATAACCCTTTTGTTTTCATGATGCTCGATATCGATTTTTTCAAACAGTACAACGATACCTACGGTCACCTGCAAGGGGATGTCGCCCTCCAAGCCGTAGCCAAAGTGCTCAAAACTACCCTCCAGCGTCCGGGCGATTATCCATTTCGTTTAGGGGGAGAAGAGTTCGGCATTATCCTTACCGATATCGATTGTAAAAATGCTCGCAGTATGGGGGAAAAAGTACGAGAGGGGATTGAGAGCCTAAAAATAGAGCATAAAGGGTCTAAAATTTTACCTACTCTCACTATCTCCATCGGTGGAATATGTATTGTTCCTACGGCTGATATGAGCGAAGATGCCCTCATTCACACTGCCGATACGAACCTCTACGCGGCAAAAGAGCGGGGACGTAATCAAGTGATGTTCACGAACACGTTATAAATTATTTTGGATTTTTGAATTTGAATGAAAGTTTTTCGAGGTGTTCACGTACTTTAGGGGCAATATCGCCTTGAAACTCCATCCATTGCTCTTTGTACGCACCGCCGCACGCCAACGACTTTTTAAGGGATGAGAGGGTTTTGTGAGCATCTTCTTCGCTCAGGCTGAATGGCCCCACTAAAGTTACCGCTTTCCCTTTGCGTTTTTCCTTTTGAAAGACGAGACGGTGAGCAGAGGGTTCAAGAATGGTCAAAACTTTTACGGTTTTTTCCTCTTCCATACTCCACCCCTCGCCCCAAGAAGCTCCTAGATCGAGTGAGAGTTTTGTCCCTCGGCTCATTGCACCTCTCCGCAGTATTCAAATCGTTTCACCCCGTTTGGGAGAATCTCAATAAACATTTTCAGAGGACGCACCCATAATCCCCTCTCACCGTAAAGGGGACGATACACGACAAGGCTCTCAGAGGTTTCAGAGTGTTTTGCCACTCCGATCACTTCGTAATGTTTCCCCTTGTAATGGCGATAAAGTCCGGCTTTAACCACGTACTACCTTTTGAATCAAAACACTGATCCCCTCTTTTTCCGCCAACTCCCCTTTATTCGCCAATGAGAGGATCGGATTCATACAATATTTGTCATTATCGTACACGACAACGATCACTTCATCTCCCTCTTTTAGGAAGTTTGTCTCACCGAAATGGGTATATCGGGTCGCACCGATGCTGATAATCGCCTGTGTCGGATATCCTGCATCTTTAAGATAGCTTCCGATCGGCTCCAACGGGCCGAAATCAACTTGGGTATTGATTTGATTTTTGAGCCAGTCGATCAGTTTAGTGTGAAAATAGCTGTACCCCGTCAGTTCAACATCTTCGCCATAGCGCATCAACATCCCCTCACGTCTCAAAAACGAAGCGATGCGATAACTGTCCATCACGCCACCTTTTTCAAAGGTATCGATAGGAATTAGAGTTGAGGATAGCCCCTTGGAAGCTTCACCCCAGTTTTTCTTGTGGCTAATCTTTGCGGCTCCCTCGATGCGGAGAGAACAGTCATTATAAGCACCGAAAAATTTAGGGGTAATCTCGGTGACATTTCCCTCATCGTCGTAGGAAAGATTACAGATAAGCGCCACTTCGGGTTCAGGCTGGACATTGCACGCTTCACTCGGAAGGAGGATTGTATCGGAACTGATCGGATAGAGCCCAAGTTTCCCCTCGCGTACGGGGATATAAAAAGGGAACATCCCTTTGGGTCCGTTGGGGTCTTCGGTTATGACATCTTTGAAATCGGCACTCTCACCCGCTTGTTCGAGATGGAGGGCGAAATTACCGGCTACTCCGAAACCGACATACTCTTTATAATGTGCCACTTGCTTTTGCCTCAGCAAACTCTTCGTACGAACCTTTGAAATCGATATAGGTGCCATCGAGGTGCAATTCAATAATACGATCGGCAAACGCATCGAGTAACTCACGGTCATGACTCACACAAATAACATTCCCTTCAAAATCGAGTAATGCTTCACCGAGTGCAATAATCGCTTCAAGGTCAAGGTGATTGGTAGGCTCATCGAGTACGAGAAAATTTCCCCCCTCCAACATCATCTTAGAGAGCATCATACGATGTTTTTCTCCCCCTGAAATCTTCTCAACGCTTTTCTCTTGCTGTTCACCGTTGAAAAGCATACGCCCTAAACAGTTACGAATCTCGGAAATTTCACGCTTCGGATCAAACCCGCGAAGCCAATCGTACAAGGTTCCGTCCCCTTTGATTTTATCGGTCGTATCTTGCGGGAAATAACTGTATTCAATCGTGGCACCCCATGTAACCGTTCCGCTTGTCGGCTTCATCTCTTCCATGAGGATTTTACACAAAGTTGATTTACCGGCACCGTTGGGACCGATAATAGCGATTTTTTCACCCGGAGCGACCAAAATATCAAAGTCGCGTAAAACATTCAAATCACCATAACTGTGCGAAACATTCGCCACACGCAACGCTTCATCCCCCATAGGACGTTTAGGTTTAAAGACGATACTTGGGTCACGGCGAGACGATGGCTTAATATCTTCAATCGTGAGTTTATCAAGTTGTTTCTGACGAGAAGTCGCTTGTTTCGCTTTTGACGCATTCGCCGAGAATCGACGGACAAACGCTTCGAGCTGCTCTTTCTCTTTTACTTTTTTATCGCGATCAAGCTGTGCTTGGTTTGCCATAACGGTCGAAGCGAGATACCAGTCATCATAGGTTCCGGTAAACTCACGAATCTTTTGGAAATCGACGTCGAGGATGTTGGTGACGACGGCATTAATGAAGTGACGGTCATGCGAGATGATAACCAATGTCCCCTCATGACGTTGAAGCTCACGCTCCAACCATCCGATCGTATCGATATCAAGGTTATTCGTCGGCTCATCGAGGAACAAAACATCCGGTTTCGGATACAGAACCTGAGCAAGGAGGACTTTAAATTTCTCTGATGATGGGAGGCTTGACATCAAATCTTGATGATGTTCTGCCGAAATCCCGACGTTTTCCAAAATCTTGGCAATTTGAACGTCGTACTCATAGGTCGGATCTTCTTCACAACAGATCATCTCCAACTCCGCCAGACGGTCATTGACTTTATCATCCTCAAAATCGCCCGTTGCATAAAGGTGCTCTTTCTCTTTGATCGCATCAAAAAGACGTTTATTTCCCCACAATACCGCATCGGCAATCGTGAAATCTTCAAACGCAAACTGATTTTGACCTAAAATCCCTACTTTGAGACCCGGTTCGATGGAGACATCCCCTTCGTACTCTTTGATCTCACCGCTGAGGATTTTCAAAAATGTCGTTTTCCCCGCACCGTTCGCACCGATGAGGCCGTAACGTTTATTACGGTCGAGTTTGAGGTTGATCCCCTCAAATAAAATTCGGCTTCCGAAGCGCATTGTTAACTTAGTGACTTGTACCATTGCAAAACTCTTTACATATTAAAATTACGCGATTATATCCAAATTCAAATTATCCCATCCTAATGTCCCCAAAGAAGCAAGCTTTAAACTATAATAAATTACAATAACACCATCACAAAATAATCACGTTTTAGGATTCAATGCAAACAATTTTCCCTCTCAATGATGTTTTAAATTACCTCCCCGATGGTATTATTATGGTGGATGAGAGGGGGGTAATCCTCTTTGCCAACAACGCTTTTTCTGACATGGTAGGGTATGAGGGGACGATTTTAGTGGGGCTGAATATGCTCACCCTTTTAGCGGATGTTGATGTCTTTTCCGAATGTATCACCAAAGTGATGAATGAGGGAAAATCACTTGATGCCGATACCGATTTTCTCCATCGTGACGGGAGTATCGTACAGGCGATCAAAAGTGTACGCATGATCCGCCAAAACGACACTGTCCATTTCTTTGTCAACGTCCGGAATCTCACCGATGTAAACCGTCTCAATAAAGAACTCCGTATCTCAAAAGAGTTGATCGAACAACAAGCCAATGAACTCTCCGTAGTACTAAACTCCAAAAATCAGGAGGTAGAAGAGGTTCTCGGCAGTATTGATGAAGTGATCTGGTATATCGACAATGAGACCCTCTCCCTCCGTTATGTCAATACTGCCGTCGAAACTATTTTTGGTTTTTCTAAAGAGGCTTTTTTATCCGATGCGACACTTTGGCAGCAACAAATTCATCCCGAAGACCGAGCTTTGGTTCAAATGTTTTTTGAAACACTTATGCCCGGCCAATCTCAGGCGATTCGATTCCGGATTCTAACCCAAAGCGGAGAGACTCGATGGCTCAACAGCCGTATCCATAACCATCCGAAGCTTCACCTCTTTATCGGGATTACCAGTGATATCACCGGTTCTAAAGCGCAAAGTGAAGAGATCGCTTTTTTGGCCTATCACGATCCCCTCACCCACCTCCCCAACAGAGCGAAACTCAAACTGCAGCTAGAGAGCCGTTTTGAACATGCTCCCAACTCCCCTTTTGCGTTGATGTTTTTGGATTTAGACAATTTTAAAAACATCAACGATACGATGGGACATAAAGTGGGTGACAAAATTCTCATTGAAGTGAGTCGTCGGATTCGTGAAACAGTAGGGAAATACGATTTTTTCGCCCGTTTCGGAGGAGATGAATTTGTTATTTTGCTCCAAGATGCCGACACAACCAGTATTGATCTCACCGCCAATCGGCTGATTCAAGCGTTCAAAGAACCTTGCCGTTTAAATGAGAGCGATTTTTTCCTCTCCGCTTCCATCGGAATCGTCCTCTATCCCGATGATGCCCTCAACGGCGAAGATTTAATCAAACATGCCGATACCGCGATGTATGAAGCAAAAAACAAAGGGAAGAACCGGTTTGCGTATTATCATACGTCGATGCAACGGGCCCTTCATAATTTTTTACATATCGAATCATTAATACGAGAAGGGCTATCCGAGGATCTTTTCGAACTCTATTTTCAACCGCTGATCGACTCAAAAACGCTTCGAATGGAAGGGTATGAAGCCCTTTTGAGACTTCCTCATCCGCAAGAGGGGTTTATACCGCCGGATGTTTTTATCCCCATCGCCGAAACCAATGGCGATATTCACCTCATCAGCAAAAAAGTCCTTTCACAGGCGTGTGATTTTATCGATACCGTTCGCACTTTACGGGATGAGCCGTTTTTTGTGGCGATCAACGTTTCGGCAAAACAGCTTCATCAACCTAAATTTGCCCAAGAGTTACTCGAATACTTAGCACAGCGCTCTATCCCCGCTTCTTTTCTAAAAGTTGAGGTGACCGAAAGTGCTGTTATGGAAAATATCGCTGTCGTCAGTCGTCAGCTTCTGGAACTTAAAGCAGGCGGAATACGAATTTCCTTAGATGATTTCGGCACCGGATATTCCTCGTTCGCCTACTTGGCACAACTCCCGATTGATACCCTTAAAATTGACAAATCATTTATTCTGGCTCTCTTTACGGAACATTCGAATCGTCACATCGTTGAATCGATATCGAATCTCGCCCATGCGTTGGGGATGAACGTCACCGCAGAGGGGGTAGAAGAGGTTCAACACTATGATTTTTTAATTGAAAATCAAATCGATACACTCCAAGGATATCACCTCTGCCGCCCTCTTCCGATGGATCAAATTATTCAAAAACTTCACGATAAGGACCCCTACTTTACACCTGCTCCCTCCTTAGGCTATACTATCTAATGAATTGCCCTCTCAGGAGGTAGCATTATCCCCATTCGTAGGAGATGTTTATGGTCGAATCCGAACTTTATCCGTTACTGTCACAATCGGGGTTTAATGTTCCCCCCTTCCGCCGTTTTGCTCTGAGTGAGCCCATACAACTCGATTTTTACCCTGTTGCGCTCAAAGTTGAATCCCCTAAAATCATCCATAAAAGCGATGTCGGAGGGGTGAGTATTTCACTAAGCACTCCAGATGCGGTAGAAGCGGCACGAGATCAAATGATACGCCGAATCGGTGAACACAATATCGTACTCGATTCTAATGACGGCTTTATTGCTACCGCTATGATCCAAGGGGAAGAGCTCTTTGCCGGAGTAGTCGATGATCCTATTTTCGGGCAAATCATCCTTTTCGGAAAAGGGGGCGTTTTACTGGAGCTCTACCGCGATGTCTGCTACATCGATATCCACGCCGACGAAACTGAAATCCTCCGCGCCATCCGCACCACTAAAATCAGCAAACTTTTTGAAGGGTTTCGGGGTTCCAAGCCGATGATGCGGACAATCGTCGAATTTATTCAGAACCTCCAACGCTTTATCAAAAACAACCCTACGATTCGTGAATGTGACCTCAATCCCGTCATTTTCAATCCTAAAGGGCTGCACGTCGTGGATGCGCGAATCGCATATCACACAGAGAACCAAAACCCCGTATCTGATATACGTGTGCGCCCTAATTTTTTCGATAACCGCACCGTTGCCGTTATCGGCGCATCCAATGATCCCAATAAAGTAGGCTACGCAATCGCGCATAATGCCCTCTCTTTTAAAGGGAAACTCTATTTGGTCAATGCCAGAGGGGGGACACTGGAGGGGCATACACTCTATTCTTCACTCGATGATATTGACGAAACGATTGATACCGCCGTTATTACGATCCCCTCCTCTCATGTCATCGAAACGATAGAAGCCCTCATCCCCAAGGGAGCCAAAAATATCATTATCGTCTCGGCAGGGTTCAAAGAGGTGGGGGATACCCGCAGCGAAGAGCGGCTTAAAGAGTTAGCGGAAGAATATAACCTCAACATCATTGGGCCGAATTGTCTGGGGTACTACGAATCAACACGGAGTCTCAATCTCACGTTCGGCTCACCCACCATTAAAAAAGGGCCCCTGGCCCTCATCGCCCAATCGGGAGCCGTTCTCTCCTCCCTTATGGACAAGGCAACCCAAGAGGGGATCGGATTCTCACATATCCTCTCAGCGGGAAATATGGCCGATATGGGGTTTGCCGACATCATCACGATGCTCTCCGCTGATCCGCAGTGTGAAGCGATCTCTCTGTATGCCGAGGGGATACAGGAGGGAAAAGCGTTTTTAGAATCGCTGCGATCGTGCACAAAACCGATCCGTGTCTATAAAGCGGGAAAATCCCCGCAAGCACGAAAAGCGGCCTTTTCCCATACGGGAAATCTCAGTGGTGACTACCCGATGTTTCGAGGTCTCTTAGAGAGCGTCGGGGTTAAAATGGTCGATTCTATCGAAGCACTCCTATACGCCCAAAATTTTGAGAATATCGCCGTTATCACCAATGCCGGAGGACCGGGTACGATTATCACCGATGTCATCATTGAACGGGGATCAAAACTCTATACCCTGCGTGAAGAGGATCTTAATGCGCTTGATGCACTCCTCCCCTCCAACTGGTCGCGTAACAACCCTATCGATATTATCGGTGATGCACGGAGCGAGCGATTTGAGGCCGCACTGCGATGTGTCGATGCGATGGAGGGAGTTGATTTAATCTATCTTCTTATCACCCCTCAAATGATGACCGATACACTCAATATCGTCCGCCTTTTAGACCAACCATGGAGCAAGCCGATTTTTCCTATATTATTGGGAGGGGCTATGATGAGTGAAGCACTCCTCTTTTTACGCTCACACGCTAAGCCGTGTTTCACCACATTGCACGAGGCGGGAGCGTTTTTGTAAAGATTTGAGCGGGGGTTTGGATTAATCGTAAATGTACAATTATTTTTAACATTCCCATAAGATTGTAATTGCTAGAATGTGCCAAGGATTATGCTGGTTATAGTTCGATTTTTCCACGGAGTACAATGTGACACAAATTTATGTCGGGAACATTCCCTACGGCAAAGACGAAAATGATCTTAAAGATCTTTTCGGACAATACGGTGAAGTTAGCTCAGTTAAGTTCGTAAATGATAAAGAAACAGGCCGTTTTCGCGGTTTCGGTTTTGTTGAAATGGCGAACCAAGATGAAGCTAACAAAGCGATCACTGCTCTTGAAGGTAACGATTTCGGCGGACGTACACTTCGTGTTAACGAAGCTCGTCCACGCGCTCCACGCCCTCCACGCGACCGCTGGTAATCACAACCATGAAGCCCCGAGGGGCTTTCATGCCTCTTTAGTTTTCCCCTTTTACCCTCTCAAAAATTTTATACGTAAAGACACATACCATGACCTATACCCTCACTGAACCCTATATCGAACTCCATAAACTGATCAAACTTTTAGACCTTGTCGATACCGGCGGTCAAGCCAAAGTATTAATCGAAAACGCTCACGTATTCCGCAACGGTGAAATTGAAACTCGCAAACGGGCAAAAATCAAAAAAGGGGAGACGATCACGATCGGTGACGTCGTCATCGAAGTGATCTAATCCATTGTTATTTAATGGAGTTTTCACTATAATTGCTGATCTTATTTAACGGCTCTACACAAGGTTCAAAAAACGTATGAAAAATACAAAAATGATGGTTGTCGGTTTTGTCAGTGCTGTAGCGGTTAGTGTCGCCCTCTCCACATCGCTGTTGGCAAAAAGCAACACCGATGTTCCTGCTGAAGCCTCTGTAGAAGCCTCACGCCTCCAATCACTCGCTAAATTTACCAAAGTTTTGGGAATCGTTGAGCAGTACAACGTAGACGGTCTTACCATCGATCAACTTATCGATAAATCGCTGCAGGGAATGCTCTCCAACCTTGATGCCCACTCCACCTATATGGACAAAAAAAGCTACGACAACCTTAAAACCCAAACGGACGGTGAATTCGGCGGCTTAGGGATAACGGTCGGTATGCGTGATAACGCCCTCACCGTTATTGCCCCGATAGAAGGTACTCCTGCGGACAAAGCGGGTGTTAAAGCAGGCGATATTATCCTTAAAATCAATGATAAATCGACCCTCAGTATGACTATTGACGATGCCGTTGGTTTAATGCGCGGAACCCCTAAAACACCGATTGATATCACGATTGTTCGTAAAGGGACCGCTGACCCGATCAAATTCCACATCATCCGTGACATCATCACCGTTGAATCGGTCTATACCCGAACTATCGGAAAAGAGATCCTTTATATCCGTGTCACCAGTTTCGATAAAAAAGTAGCCGCCGACGTTAAAAAAGCGATTAAAAAACACGCCTCAAAAACCAAAGGGATTATCCTCGATCTCCGTAATAATCCCGGAGGGCTCCTGGATCAAGCGGTTGAGTTGACTGACTTGTTCGTAAGCGAAGGGGTTATCGTTTCCCAAAAAGGGCGCAATAAGGCCGATGATATCACCTACAGCGCTACCAAAAGTTCAACGATCACCGATCTCCCTCTCGTTGTTTTGGTCAACGAAGGTTCGGCCAGTGCCTCAGAGATCGTCAGCGGAGCACTTCAAGATTTGAAACGGGGTGTCATCGTCGGAGAAAAAACTTTCGGTAAAGGTTCGGTTCAAGTCGTTATGCCGATTACCGAAACAGAGGGGATCAAACTTACCGTTGCCCGATATTATCTCCCAAGTGGCCGTACGATCCAAGCCGTCGGCGTAGCACCTGATATCGAAGTGATTGCCGGCGAAGTCAAAAATCATGACAAAACATTTAATATCAAAGAGGCCGATCTTAAAAAACATCTCGAATCCGAACTCGAAAAAGAGGGCGGAATGATCGATGTAACCGAAGCCAATGCAACCAATAAAACAGTTATTACCCCAGAGCAAATGAATAAAGATATTCAGCTCAAAGAGGGTGTCGATATTATTAAAGCCCTAATCATAGTCAAAGGAAAATAACCATGGAAAAACGCGATCTCATCTACGAAGGAAAGGCTAAACGCCTCTTTAGCACCGACGACGCCAACTTAGTCATTGCCGAATTTAAGGATGATCTGACCGCATTCAACGGAGCTAAAAAAGATAATGAATCGGGTAAAGGGGCATTGAACAATAAGATCTCAACCGAATTGTTTAAAATGCTTGCTTCACGCGGTGTAGAATCTCATTTCGTTGAGATGTTGGATGATACCCACATGCTTTGTAAAAAAGTGGACATTATCCTCATCGAAGTGATCGTCCGCAATATCGCAACGGGAAGTCTCAGTAAGAATCTCGGCATTGCCGATGGAACCGTGCTTCCGTTTACGTTGGTCGAATTCGATTATAAAAACGATGCCCTCGGCGATCCGAAACTAAATGATCAACACTGTCTCATTCTTGAGCTTGTTAAAAATGAAGCGGAACTCGATCAACTGCGCGCTATGGCACGTGAAGTGAATTCTATTTTACGTCCTTACTTCCACGAAAAAGGGCTTAACCTAGTCGATTTCAAACTCGAATTCGGTCGCGATGCAAGCGGAAAAATCATCCTTGCCGATGAGATCAGTCCCGACAACTGCCGTTTCTGGGATTTAGCGACGGGTGAAAAAATGGATAAAGACCGTTTCCGTCAAGGTCTTGGCGGACTCAAAGTCGCCTATGAAGAAGTTTTAAACAGAATATTGGGGTAATTATGAAAGCAATCGTAAATGTATTTTTGAAAAACGGAGTTCTTGACTCTCAGGGTAAAGCGGTACAACACGCCCTCTCAGGTCACGGTTTTGACAGCGTCAAAGATGTCCGTGTCGGCAAACAAATCATTATTGAGATGAACGAATCAGACGCAGCACTTGCCAAAGAAAAAGTTGCCCATATGTGTGAAGAGCTTCTTGCTAACACCGTTATTGAAGATTATGAAATTGAGATCCAAGCATGAAAGTCGGCATCATCCAATTTCCGGGGACAAACTGTGAGTACGATACCCAGCATGCGTTTGCCGCATTAGGGTGTGAAACACAAATTCTTTGGCACAAAGAAGAGTCTATCCCCTCTGACATGGATTTGGTAGTAGCCGCAGGGGGATTCAGTTACGGCGATTATCTCCGAAGCGGTGCCATCGCAAAAATGTCTCCGATTATGAAAGCGCTTAAAGTATACGCGGAAAACGGAGGAAAAGTACTCGGTATTTGTAACGGGTTTCAAGTACTTACCGAAACCGGTCTCCTTCCGGGTGCGTTGAAACGTAACGAAGGGCTCCATTTTATCTCGCGTCATCATCATCTAAAAGTGGTCAATAACGATAACGACTTCCTCCGCCATTGTGCAGTTGATCAAGTAGTCAATATCCCTATTGCCCACCATGACGGGAACTTTTACATTGATGCCGCAGGCTTAAATGAGCTGTATGCAAACAATCAAGTTCTCTTGAAATATACCGACGGCGCAGGAAACATCGATAATCCTAACGGATCGGTTGACTCGATTGCCGGTATTTGCAATAAATCTAAAAATGTCTTTGGCCTTATGCCCCATCCTGAGCGTGCGATGGAAGCACTTTTAGGTTCAGATGATGGACGTGCAATGCTTGAAGGGTTCATAAACGCTTGAAAACACTAGCCTTTTTCTTTCTATTTTTAGCACAGGTTCTCTATGCTGAACCCTCCGTCCTGACCGATCAAGAGCCTGTTGCAGCCGAAGAGATAGCGCCTGCAACGGCAAACACTACGTCAGAAATAGATGCCCTTTTCTCCGGTGTATCTTCATCCGGACTCACACTTGAATTTAGCAACCTCCCAGAACGTCCCTATGTCGGTGAAATCGTCGCCCTCAACGTCAAACTCACTCCGCTCGATGTAGCCTCCGGAAATATCGAATATACCCTTCAAAATGAAGAAGGGATACGGATTTTCAGCGATACGCCCCGCCGCAGTGTCAAAGATGACGGCGTTTATGATACGTTTTATTTTTTAGTCCAATCTCCATCCGTACGATTCCCCGATATTACCGCAACACTCACCTCAAGCGGTGCAACATCGGAAACTTTAATCGGTACTACACTAACGGCAACAACACTGAGCCCGCCTTCGGGATACACTAATATTCTTGCCGAAAAATTTGAAATTATTAATTACAAAACGACTCCGTATAACAATGAGAGCAATGTTCTCATTTTTACGGCAAAAGCGACTCGATGTAATATCAGTGACTTTACTATTCCCAATGCGATAAAACAAGGGTTTGAATCCAAACTCTCGAATGTCGGCGAATCCCAAATGACCTATTACGTCATTATCCCTAACACCGATCAAAATCTCAATTTCTCTTATTTCAATCTCAAAAAACAGCGGTATGAGTCAGTAACGATCCCTATCGTTGTAGACGATGATACCGTCTCAACAGGTCAAAGCGACCTCTCTCCGACCGATGCCCGCCACACAGAACTCAAAGTAGGTGCATCTGCCGTTGCCGTCCTTATTTTATTTGCCCTCTTTTACTGGAGACGGGAAAAATGGTATTTGTATCTTTCTGCTGTTCCGATGTTCTACATCGTCTATGCACTGCTTCCGAACCAAAATATCTGTGTCAAAAAAGATGCTCCGATCTATTTGCTCCCGATCAAAAACGGAACCATTTTTGAAATGACCCTCCAAGAAGAACACCTCGAAGCGGAAAAAGAGGTGGGAGAATTCGTAAAAGTACATCTGAGTGATGATAAAGTCGGATGGGTGAATCAACGTGATCTTTGCTCGAATTAAGTGGCTTTATGCGGTAATCGTCATCTTTAGCGGTATGACGCTGATGATTGCCACTTTTTATCTTCTCCCAAAACCTTATGCCGTGAAATTTTCGGCATGGTTTATCCGTCTTCTCGTCTTTGTCCCCGTCCGTGTCAAAGGGATTCCCGATCCGGATGCCCAAATGTATTTAATCAATCACCAAAGTGATATCGATATCGGTGTTATGGAGACGATCACTACCAAAGATTTGGCTTGGGTTGCCAAAAAGGAGCTTTTCAACGTCCCTTTTTTCGGTCTAGTTGTCCGCCTTCCTAAAGATATCGCACTAGAGCGGGAAAGCAAAACTGCCCTCGTCAAACTGATCAAAGATTGCAAGGATCGGCTCGATCATGGGCGTGTCATCACGATTTTTCCGGAGGGGACCCGTACCGAGAGCGGAAAAATGAAGCCGTTTAAAGCAGGAGCTAAAATGGTCGCCGATAAATTCAGCCTCAAAGTGCAACCCGTTGTCCTTATTGCCACCGCATGGCATTTCAGCAATAAACGCAAAGACTTTAACCCTGGAACCATTACCGCGATCTATTTGGACTCTTTTCTCGCCGATAAAAGCAACCCAGAGTGGCTCAACGAAACCCGTGATCTAATGCAAAAGGTATATGATGATGAGTTGGCAAACCATCCTCGCTATCGGTAGCGGTGCCTTTTTAGGTGCGGTTCTTCGTGCCTATATGAACGGTGTTGTTAACCATCACTTTCCCCACTCACTCCCTTTTGGAACATTATCCGTCAATCTCATCGGAAGTTTTATCATCGGTGCCCTCTTCGCCTATTTCAGCTATACAACCCTCTTTAGCGTTCAAATGAAGTCATTTCTTACTACCGGTTTTCTGGGAGGTCTCACCACCTATTCGACCTTTGCCATGGAGACGTTTTTATTGCTAAGCGGAGGGCATTTATTAATGGCAGTTGCCAATATGGCTCTCAATACTTTCGGAACGGTTTTGATGGCCGCTTCGGGATATTATCTCATCAAAAACACTCTATCCTAACGTCACGATTTCATCGGCACACCACGTTGCCAAATCATGATCGTGAGTAATCAACAATACACCCATCCCCTCACTATGCTTTACAATCAGTTTCATAATATCAAGTTGATTGAGATTATCAAGTGCCGACGTCGGCTCATCCAAAAGGAGGAGTTTCGGCTTCATCAACAATGCCCTCAAGATTGAGCATCGCTGCAATTGTCCGCCGGAGAGTTTATGAGGAAGCGTATCCAAATGAGCCTCTTCCAACCCCATCTGATCCAAAAGCTTCTCTACTCCCTCCATCGACGTCACTTCCGCAATTTGTTCGCGTACCGTATAGGTAGGGTGAAACGAGCTGTAAGGGTCTTGAAACACCTGAGAGAAGGATAATGATCGAATAGAACCGGATGAGGGTTTACAGTGCCCTAAAATAAGCTCAAACAGGGTCGATTTTCCGACACCGCTGGGGCCTACAATGGCTTTAATCTCCCCCTCTTTGAGGGAGAGTGAAAAATTATCAAATATTTTTATATCTTTACTATATCCAAAAGATATATTTTCGATATCTAAAATGGGTTTCAACGAATTTGCCCTTTGCCGTACACTTTGTATTTGTAGGTCGTTAACCCCTCAACACCCATCGGTCCGCGCGCATGGAGTTTATTGGTACTGATCCCCACTTCCGCACCGAATCCGAATGCACCTCCGTCGGTAAATCGGGTGGAAGCGTTGACGTAGACTGCCGCCGCATCAATGGCATCCATAAACCGCTCAGAGGCCGTGATGTTTTCGGTAATGATCGCTTCGGAGTGCCCTGAGCCGAAACGGACTATATGACTGATCGCCCCATCGACTCCGTCAACGATACGGATGTTGAGGATATTGGCCAAATACTCCGTATCAAAATCCTCCTCTGTAGCAGGTGTTACGGTGATAATTTCACGGGTCTGATCACACCCTTTGAGCTCTGTATGGGCTCGATCAAACGCCTCTTTTAGCATCGGAAGGATATGTTGCGCAATCGGTTCATCCACTAACAGTGTCTCCATTGAGTTACACACACCGGGACGCTGAACTTTTGCATTGAGTGCAATGGCTATCGCATTTTCAACGTTTGCATCTTTGTCGATATAGGTGTGACACAACCCTTTGTCGTGCTTGACGACGGGAACACTCGAATTTTGGCTCACAAATCGGATCAAAGCCTCTCCGCCGCGCGGAACGATCAAGTCAACGTAGCGATCCATTTTAATGAGTTTCGCTACCCCCTCACGGGAGGCATCGGGCAAGAGGGCGATCAGCTCTTTTGGGAGGTTGTTACGCAGGAGTACCTGCTGTAAGACATCGGCAATGACCTTGTTAGAATGTTCCGCCTCTTTTCCCCCTTTGAGGACACAACCGTTCGAACTTTTAAAACAAAGTGCGGCCGTATCGGAGGTGACATTCGGACGGGATTCGTATATGATCCCGATCACCCCGATTGGGATGCTCACTTTCTCGATTTTCAGCCCCGCTTCGGTGACCCACCCCTCGATCACTTTTCCGATCGGATCTTTGAGTGCCGCGATCTCTTCAATTGCAACCGCCATCGACTCAATCCGTTTTTCATCGAGCAGTAATCGCTCTTTCATTGACGAAGCTAAATTACTCTCATCTGCACTGCGCATATCGAGGGCATTGGCTTCAATGATGTTCATCGTGTTGGCACGGAGGGCTTCGGCCATCTCGCGAAGGATTCGGTTACGCTCGTTTCCGCTCATCGTCGCCAAAATGCGGCTGGCAGATTTTGCTTTTTCTAAAAAATGTTCCATGATAGTTCCCTTTTAATTAGGGATATTATAACAAATGCGGTTTAATTAAGACTCACACCGCTCTATTCATCAAAGATACCCTCTGATCTCCTGCGTCAACCTCTCCAACTGAACTTTGTACCGGTCATATAGACTAAAATAACTCTTCTCATGGGTATCACTGAGTGAGAGTTTAAGATGCGAAGCAATATCACCAAGAGAATGCGCCCCGATATTTGCCGCTACACCGACAATATCAAGGAGTAAAGCATCAGCGGCTTGCATATCATGCACACGTAAAAAATCTCCCAATCTATCCGCCGAATCGCCATAGTCACTCACAAACTCAGCTAAAATCTCGCGGTAAAAGTTCTCATCTCCTCCGCATATTTCAACACCTTCAGCGGCATCCAAAATATTCGTCACAGCTGTTTCTGGTTGGGTTTCTTTTGTAGAATAGGCATAGAATATTTTATAGAGTGACTCCATTCTAAGAGGCTTTTCGAGCTGTTCCGCCATCCCCGCACTCTTCATTTTTTGGATATCATCGGCTCCGACGTCTCCGCTAAGGGCTACGACCAAGATGTGATCATACTGCGGATTTGCACGAATGATACGCGTCGCCTCGAACCCATCGACCCTTGGCATATGGGCATCCATTAATATCATTAAGAAGTTTGTCTCTTTTTCCAGTATATCCAAAGCCTCCTGCCCATCGTTAGCCAAAACTACATCGATACCGCTTCCGGCTAAAAGACCCACAATAACTTTTTGGTTGATCGGGTTATCTTCCGCCACCAAAATTCTCTCTCCGGCAAATTCAGAAAAACTTTGTTTTGTGATTTTTCCAAACTCAGGAACAGCACGTTTTGGTATTGTGTAATCACTTTTTCGTCTATTCGTTACATCAAGAGATTTTTCATCAGGAATCAGGGGGGTAGTGAAAACCTCTTTTTCCTGTTTTATCTCTTGTTTTTGTGATAGATCAGGCTCTATTTTGGGAGTTGGACGTTTTTGAGCAAAAAAGTAAAAAACTGCAATCAAGAGTGCTAGGGCAAAAATTGCGATAAGAAGGAGTTGAAATTCATTAGACATTTGTTACTCTTTTTTTCTTTTATCATACACTATT
>DLUI01000130.1 GCA_002742695.1 Sulfuricurvum kujiense
TGCTCGTGCCTACAATACCGTAACACCGAGTTCGGGAAAAGTCCTCTCAGGGGGAGTCGATGCCAACGCATTGCACAAACCGAAACGATTTTTCGGTGCAGCACGTAACATCGAAAACGGCGGAAGTCTCACCATTATCGCCACGGCCCTTGTCGATACGGGAAGCCGAATGGACGAAGTTATTTTCGAAGAGTTCAAAGGGACCGGTAACTCCGAGATTGTCCTCAGCCGTAAAATCTCCGATCGCCGTATCTTCCCTGCGATCGATATTCTCAAATCGGGAACCCGTAAAGAGGAGCTTCTCCTCGGACCGGATGTATTGCAAAAAGTATTTGTCCTTCGCTCGATGTTGCACAAACAAGAGGACGAAGTGGAAGCACTCCGCTTCCTCTACAGTACCATGCTCAAAAGCAAGTCCAATATCGAGTTTTTGGATAGCATGAACGAGTCGACTAAATAAGATGAGAGTCGGAGTCTTTGACAGCGGTGTTGGAGGACTGAGCGTCGTAAAATCGCTGTTGGAGCATAAACTCTTTGAAGAGATTATCTACTTCGGCGATACCGCCCGCGTCCCCTACGGCGTCAAAGATCAAAATACCATCATCCGCTACTCCCTCGAAGCCCTCGAATTTTTCAAAAACTTTGAAATCGACCTCCTGATCACCGCCTGTAATACCGTCAGTGCCTATGCTCTCGATGAGATGAGAGAACACAGCGATTGTGACGTTATCGGAGTGGTCGATCCGGGGGTTTTGGCACTCAAAAACGCTATTGGCGATGCCGATGCCAATATCCTCATCTTAGGAACCAAAGCGACCGTCAAATCGGGAGCCTATGAAAAAAAACTGCACGAATTAGGATACAAAAATCTCAGTGCTATCGCAACATCACTGCTGGTTCCTATTGTCGAAGAGGGACTCTATGAGGGGGAAGTGCTCCAAAGTGCATTGCACCATTATTTCGGTTCACTCGAAAAAACACCCGATGCGATCATCCTCGGATGTACCCACTTCCCCCTCGTTGCACAAGCGATTGACGGCTATTTCGAAGGAAAAAGCACCCTGATCCACTCCGGCGAAGCGATCGTCGAATATTTGGAGAGCCATTACAACTTTACGAAACGATATGAGGAGACCAGCCTCAAATTTTTCGCTTCTGAAAATCCCGAAGGGCTTCGCCGTGTCGCCAAAGAGTGGCTCTTATTAGATTAGAACGCAAGCGGAGCAAAGCCCCGCTTCGCTACGCTTGCCGCTAAGGCACTAAAGCTTGCTCCTTTGGGGCAGATTTGCATCCGCATACCTAGCTAAAAAGAAGGAGAACATATGGCTCAAAATTCTGAGGTATTAGCACTCAAATACCGTCCCCGACGTTTCGAAGAGCTTATCGGACAAGAGAGCATCTCCCAAACCCTCTCCCTCGCACTCGATTCCAAACGCCTCTCTCACGCCTATCTTTTCTCAGGTTTGCGCGGATCGGGGAAAACGTCGACCGCTCGGATTTTTGCTAAATCGCTCATCTGTGAAAACGGCCCTACTTCCGCACCGTGTGACGTCTGCAGCCACTGCGTCATGGCAAACGAGGGGCGTCATATCGACATCATCGAGATGGATGCCGCTTCCAGCCGCAAGATCGACGATATCCGCGATCTGATTGAACACACCAAATACCGCCCTGCGAGTGGCAATTTTAAAATCTTTATTATCGACGAAGTGCATATGCTCACGAAAGAGGCACATAATGCCCTCCTTAAAACCCTCGAAGAGCCGCCTGAATATGTCAAATTTATTTTAGCGACGACCGATCCGCTTAAACTCCCCCCGACCATTTTGAGCCGAACGCAGCATTTTCGCTTCAAACGGATCAGCCACCCCAACATCGTCCACCATCTCAGTCATATCCTCCATTTGGAGAACATCGAGTACCAAGCCGAAGCACTCGATATCTTAGCCCGCAGCGGTTCGGGAAGTCTTCGTGACACCCTTACCCTCATGGATCAGGCGATCATCTACTCCAAAGGGTTCGTAGACGTCAAAACCGTCGCCGATATGCTGGGACTTCTCGATCCCGATTACATTAGCCGTCTTTTTGACGCTATTTTTGCCAAAGACCGCCCATCCCTGATCCAAATGCTCCAAGAACTCGAAGCGTATGAGTCGGAAATGGTCGTCGATGAACTGATCGCCTATCTCAAAGAGCGTCTGTATGAGGGGGATCACCGTTTCAGCCCTCTCGTTATCGAGCGATTTTTCCGAATACTGAGCGATGCCAAAACCCTTTTCGCGATCAATGCGGACGGTGGATTTGTCGTCAGTCTCATCCTCTTTAAGATGATCGAAGCGCTCAAAATCAAAGAGATCGATGAGATGATCGAATCTCTTGAATCACGAATTTCCCATGTGCCGACAAAAACTTCTCCCCCTGCTGCGGCCAGTGTGAGTGAAACACCGAGTATTCATGTCACCCCGACTCCCCCTGCGGTAAAATCTTCTTTCGAGCAGCTGTGTGAGAGGATCAGTGACCGAAGTTCCGAGTTGGGAATATCTTTTAAGAACAATGTCACGTTCCTCTCCTTTGAGAATGAGACCCTGACGTGGGAGAGCTGTGCCGAGGGTGAAGATAAAGAGCTCCTCAAAAACAGTTTCGGGATCATCCGCCAGTTTGTCCGAGAGATTTACGGCATCGATACGCAGATCAAATCCCAAGGGTGTACGAAATCTGCAGAGGAACCAACCCCTCCCAATACAGAAATCGTATTACCCGAAGAAGAGAGTATTCCTGAACCCGCTTCAATGGTCGAAGATGCCGAAATAGGGGTCGGGAGCTGTGTCAGCGCGTGTGATGAAACCAGTGTCAAAGAGTTTGACGGCAGCGATGTCCTCAAAGAGCCTATGATCCAAAAAGCGGCAGAGCTGTTCGAAGCGACGAAAATTACCGTACAATCTAAAGTATAATTACTTTCCTTGCTATTAAGTTTTTTTTCAGGTATAATATTTCCATTGAAAGATGATTTAGAGTTTCATCTTTGGTTTGTTTTTTATTGAAGACCTTTTAGTTAACAGTACGATCTACCATAAGAATACTCCACTTTATATTTTCGACCACCTCGGCAACGAAGTGTATTTTTAAAACAAAGGGTTTACTATGGCAGACGTACTAAACGGAACCGTTAAATGGTTCAACAGCGAAAAAGGTTTTGGATTTATCCAACAAGATAACGGCGGGAAAGATGTATTCGTACATTTCCGTCAAATTAACAGCACTGGTTATGGCCGTGTTTCTCTTGACGAAGGTCAAAAAGTGACTTACACAGTAGGTCAAGGTGACAAAGGTCCACAAGCAGAAAACGTTACAGCTCTGTAACTTCCTCTTGGGCAGATTTTTTCTGCCCATCTTCCCTAAATCATTTTACTAAGACACTATTAGGTGTTTTTCCAAGCCGATTTAAAAGGACCACTATGGAAAGCAGAGAAGCCGTTTTAGATGCGTTAAAAGAGGGTAAAAAACTTACCAGCAATGTAACAGGGCTCCAATATACCCTTATCGGCGGTCAACTCCACGCCCGCAACAGTGAAAAAACCGACTGGCACGAAAGTGAACTCAGTTTCGATAATCCTCCCTCGTGGCTAAACCTTCGCGCATAAGCGCAAGGTATTATGTCTTCCTCCTTACGATTCCGTTATCAAACCCTCGAATTTATTAACACCGACATCCACGTCCGAACCCTCAGAGATACCCAACAATATTACGATACCGACGATATGGCACACAACCTCGGAATATCCTCAGCCTCATGGCCGCTGTTTGGGGTGATTTGGGATTCGAGCAAAATTCTAGCCCATCTGATGAGCGATTTTGATATTGCGGGAAAACGGATTTTAGAGGTAGGCTGCGGCATCGGCCTGGCTAGCCTCGTTCTCAATCACCGAGCGGCCGATATCACTGCCACCGATTACCACCCCGAAGCCGAACGCTTTATGGACGTAAATGTCCGTATCAATAACGACAAACTTATCCCGTTTACCCGAACCGGATGGGGAGATTTTGACGATACTCTGGGTGAGTTCGATCTTATCATCGGAAGTGATCTCCTCTATGAGAGAGACCATATCAACCTTTTAGCGGGATTTATCGATCGCCATACTAAACAACATTGCGAAGTGATCATTGTCGATCCGGGGCGCGGAAACCACTCCCATTTCAGTAAAAAAATGGTCACCCTCGATTTCTCCCATACCCAAAGCAAACCGCTGAATACTACCTATCTTACCCAAGCCTTTAAAGGGCAGCTTCTCCGTTATGTCCGTTAGAAATTTTTAACTCTCCTGTGCTACCCTTTCGTACTTAACCATTACGAGGTAACTATGTTCTTACACAAACAAATCGACACCATTGAAGCGGCTCCTCAAAAAGCCGGCAAAGGGGTCAGTATGAAAATGCTCCTATCTCCCGATGAATCCCCCACATTTGCGATGCGTAACTTTACCATCGACGCAGGAGGTCATATGCCTCTGCATACCAACAGTGTTGAACATGAACAGTACGTCCTAAGCGGTCGCGCACGTGTAGTAATCGGGGATAAAACGATTGAAGCGGGTGCGGGAGATGTGTTGCTAATCCCAGCAGGAGTGCCTCATAGTTATGAGACCCTCGGAGAGGAAACGTATAGCTTTTTGTGTCTCGTCCCCAAGGGTGTAGACGTTATCGAAGTGTTAGCGTGCTAAAGAGGATGCGGGATTAGTTATTATTCCCGCGTATAACACGTTTGACATCATTAATACCATCACCGACGCCGTCACCGAACTCTTTTGCCGTACATCCGCTAAACATTAAAATGGTCACTATTGAGAGCATTGCGAAACGAATCATTGATTCTCCTAAAATTGTAAATTGATGTGGAATTATAACGCGTTTGCCGTTCACACTCCGTTTCTCATCGTTTACGAAATCCGAACAGTTCGAGTGAGCTTTTCGTCGCACGGGCGATAATGCTCTGTTCGGGTCGAAACATCGCATTGGAGATCACCTTTACACACTCCATGATCTCCTCAAAACCATGACTTGGATAGGTGCTTTGGAGAACAATCTTATCCATGCTCATCTGTGATAGCACCTCTGTCTCAAACGCTCCGACATTTCCACTCCCCATCGCGAGATAAAATCCCTCTAATGAAGTGTACTCCTGAGTCGGATTGAGGATAATGCCTCTTGATCCGCTCAGTTTCGTGATCATCGCATCATTTAATAGTTCAGCTTCGATGACTATCGGCTTTTCAATGGGCAGGAGCATACTCTCTCCTTCACTACGGATCGAATAGGCAACACACTTACTACTCGCGTTATCTTGCAAAGAGAGTGGAACAGAATAAAAGATGCTCTCATATTCATCCGCAATCTCTTGGGCTTCCTCTATCTCGGAAATCGTTTTGGGATGGAGAATAAACATCTGCACCATCGACTCTTCCATAATCTCTTCGATATCAGCTAAAAATGTTTCGTCAGCACGGCATAAATTGACGTCAATCGTCATAACTCCCCTTTAGTATATACTATTTTTGGGTATGCAAATGCGGTTCTATCCGCTATCATTGCATCCATAAGACAAAGGATCAACTATGGACGGACGCGAACGTAAAAATATTATCTCAGGCAAACGGGTGAGCATCGTCCTCAAAGAGGATCAA
>DLUI01000122.1 GCA_002742695.1 Sulfuricurvum kujiense
ACCGTCAAAGGTAGCATCGACTGTTCCTTTGACACTTTCTGAGAGGCTGAAGGGGACAGAACGGATGGCTGAGTAGGCACGATGATAATCAAACGGCGCGTGGAACGCTTCAATCGTTAATTTTTCACCTAAAAGGTTCCAGCGGGACTTGTTAACCTGCAAGGCATCCCCATCGGGTGCGATGACGTAGGTAACATGCAACGGATCGCGGGGATCATAGAGGGTTAAATCTCCTGTTGTCGGGGAGATGGCATACGCATTGATAGAAACAACACCTCGCTCTGTTGCGGTATTGTACTCTCCCTCAACACGAGCATGTGCCACATCCTCTCCGTAGTGAGCTATGAAGTTTTCAAATGTCACATCACTACGATCGATTTTGACAATTCCCCCTTCGGTTTTGAGGGGGATTTGATCCAGAAGAATTTCAGAAGAGGAGGGCTTGAATACCCCTTTGACTGCGGTATCAAAATCGTGTAAATTGATGGAGAGATATAAATTTACGTCACACTCCCCCTTGAGCTGTTTGATCGGTAAATGGATATGATAAAACTCCAAGAGGGATAAAAGAGGATCACCTAGTTTGGCATGAGCGGTTTTAATATAGAGATCCAGCATCGTGTGGGGTATTGTAAAATCGATAACAACACGACTTTCCTCGGTAGGAAGGTCATAAAAAGTGCCGTTTTGTGGGAATATATGGAGTTTTCCTTTGGTAAAACGGAGATCTATGCGAGGTGCACGGATCGGTTCAAAACCGGTTGCAAAAGTATATTCACCGTCCATAATGCTCGCTTGTGCCGTGAGACTTGTTAAGAGTTCCTCAGGGCGATCGTAGCGGAAGCTACCCTTAAGATGGGCAATGTGGATAGAGGATGCTTTGGCATAATCGACAATCCACGGGGTAACTTCCGGATCCAACTGTAAAAAATCGATCAAGGGCTTGACCGTTGTTAAGGGTGCTTGTGCCTTCGCGGAAAGACGGAGCGTTTCGTTGTCCCCTAAAAATGAGAGAGTAATGAGGGGTGTTTGGGGAAGTGTGAGTGCTATATCAGAACGAAGTGTTTGATCTGCAAGGTTGATAGAAAGGGTTGCCGAGAGATTTGCTTCGTTAACGCGGCATGTGGGAAATACCAGATGAAATTTGGTTTCATCAAGCTTAAAATTTCCTTGATATCGGGAAGTGGCGTTTGCAAAGATTACTTTTCCAATACTGTTTTTTTGATAGTGAAATGACCCTTTAAAATCTTTATAGTGAATACTATCAATATGAACGGAAGCGACCCAACTCTCTACGAAGCGGAGTGTGCGAGGTAATTTAGAGAGCGGTTTGAGGGTGAGGGTGGCATCGTCGCTTATAAGAGTGGTTAAATCAATTTTTGAGGCTTTTATATGGAGGGCTTTGTCCCATTTTAGATATAATTTCTCAACTTTGACCCCTCTGAATGTGAGATGGTCAATACTAAATCCCTCTAGCAAAGCGACAAACGTGAAAAAGCCAAGAAAAAAAGTAAAAACTAAAAAAAGCAGAACACTCTTATGGGTTTTTGGAATTATTTTGGTGGTGATTGTATCTTTCATGACTTACCTGTTTTCATCCGTTACATCACCCAAAATCGTCTATATACCGCAAGGTTCCGTCTTTAAAAGTATATCACACCTCCAAAGCGAAGGGGTAAATCTTTATAAATTTGATGCGTTTATTTTACGATTATTAGGACAGCCTCAGCAAGGGTGGATTGATATCAAAGAGGAGAAAATGAGCCGAATCGAGTATCTTTATCGCCTCACGACGGCAAAAGCGGCAACACGCCAGATTACATTAATACCGGGTGAGACGAGTATTATATTCTTGGAACAGCTCTCAGAAACTCTGTCGCTCGATAAAGATTTATTGGTGTCGGCGTATGAGAAACACGCCCCTTATAAAGAGGGGAACTTTGTCCCTGATACCTACAGCATACCGAACGGAATCAGCGAAGAAGATTTGATTATTCACCTCCTTAATGAATCGGACAAGAAAATGCAACGATGGGCTGAAGAGCTTAATACACCTTTTGAGAAGGAAAAATGGTTACAAATTGTAACAAAAGCATCCGTTATACAAAAAGAAGCAGCATCGCTCAGCGATATGCCCTATGTAAGCTCCGTTATTGATAATCGGATAAAAGAGGGGATGCGTCTCCAAATGGACGGTACCTTAAATTACGGAGAATTCTCTCATCAAAAAGTGACCGCTCGTCGTATACGAACGGACAGAACTCCCTATAATACGTATAAAAACAAAGGTTTGCCACAATATCCCGTATGCAACGTTTCCAAAGAAGCAATAGCTGCCGCACTGAACCCCGCCGATACTAATTACCTCTATTTCGTACGCGGCAAGGATGGTGAGCATATCTATAGTAGTTACTTTTCTACACACCGTAAAAACATAGTAAATGCTACAAAATGAAACATATTTGGAACTTCTTCTCCCCTTTAGGGCATTAAATAGAAAAAAACTCTCGTGAGAGTGTTATGATGCTCGTATAAAAAAAATGACAGGAGAACCTGATGGCAAAAATCATTTGGTCAGTAATTGATGAAGCTCCGGCACTAGCGACTTATTCGCTACTTCCAATCGTAAATGCATTCACACAAGCAGCAGGTGTAGAAGTCATAACAAGTGATATTTCACTTGCAGGGCGCGTAATCGCAACTTTTCCAGAAAGAATGAGCGATGCTCAACGCATTCCTGACAATCTTGCTCAGTTAGGTGTTATTGCAACTCAGCCTGATGGTAACATCATTAAACTTCCTAATATTTCTGCTTCGATTCCACAGCTTAAAGCGTGTATTGAAGAGCTTCAATCTCAAGGTTACGATCTTCCTAACTATCCGGAAGAGCCTAAAACAGATGAAGAAAAAGAGATTTTTGCACGTTATGCTACATGTCTTGGTTCAGCGGTTAATCCGGTTCTTCGTGAGGGTAACTCAGATCGTCGTGCGGCGGTTGCGGTTAAAAACTTTGCAAAGAAAAACCCACACAAACTACGTGCATGGGATGAGGGTTCAAAAACTCGTGTTGCCCACATGAACAGCGGCGATTTCTATGCGAATGAGCAATCAATCACGAAAAAAGGTGATGGTAAAGTTGTTATTTCTTTGAACGGAAAAACCCTTAAAGAGATCAATGCGGTTGATAGTGAAGTACTTGACGGTACCTTCTTGAGTGCAAAAGCATTACGTTCATTTTATGCTGATGCGATTGCGGAAGCAAAAGAGAAAAATATCCTTTGGTCTATCCACCTTAAAGCAACGATGATGAAAGTATCCGATCCGATCATGTTCGGTCATGCGGTATCTGTCTTCTTTAAAGATGTATTTGAAAAATACGGAGCAGATTTCAAAGAGATCGGTGTTAACCCGAATCTCGGTCTTGGTGATTTATACAAAAAATTGGCAAAACTCCCTGCTGATAAAAAAGCGGAGATCGAAGCGGCTATTATGGCGGTTTACCCAACTCAACCGGCTATGGCGATGGTTGATTCTGATAAAGGGATCACGAACTTACATGCATCAAACGACGTGATCATCGATGCATCACTACCGGTTGTAGTACGTGACGGTGGCAAAATGTGGGATCCGGCAGGGAAAGTACAACAATGTATCGTAACAATCCCGGATCGTTGTTACGCAACAATGTACTCAGAGTGTATTGAAGATTGTAAGAAAAACGGTCAATTCGATGTTACCACTATGGGCTCAGTATCAAACGTCGGTTTGATGGCGCAAAAAGCAGAAGAGTACGGCTCACACCCAACAACATTTGAAATCGCAGAAGACGGTGTTGTAACCGTATCTGATGATAGCGGCGTATTGATGACTTTCAATGTTGAGAAAGGTGATATCTGGCGTATGTCGAGAGCTAAAGATATCCCGATCAAAGATTGGGTACGTCTTGCGGTTGAGCGTGCTGAAATCGAAAATGTTCCGGTTGTCTTCTGGTTGGATGAAAACCGTGCGCATGATGCTGAAATCATTAAAAAAGTGAACGCGTACCTACCTGAGTTCAACAAATCAGGGATCGAGTATCACATCTTGGCTCCTGAAAAAGCGATGGCGTTCTCACTTAAACGTGTACGTGCAGGACAAAACACTATTTCAGCAACGGGTAACGTTCTTCGTGACTATTTGACTGACTTGTTCCCAATCCTTGAGCTTGGAACATCGGCTAAAATGCTTTCAATCGTTCCTCTCCTTGCAGGTGGTGGATTGTTTGAAACGGGTGCGGGCGGCTCTGCACCGAAACACGTTGAGCAATTTGTAAACGAGGGTCACCTTCGTTGGGATTCATTGGGTGAGTTCTTGGCTCTTGCAGAGTCACTACGTCACATCAACAAAACGAAAAAAGACAACAAATTGAGCGCTCTTACTGCGGCTCTCGATGTTGCAAACGCGGCGTATTTGGATAACAACAAAGAGCCATCACGTAAAGCGGGTGAGCCGGATAACAAAGCGAGTCATTTCTTCTTGGCTCAATACTGGGCAAAAGCGTTGGCTGAGCAAACTGTGGACGGAGAACTTGCATCAAAATTTGCTAACGTGGCTAAAGCGTTGTCTGAAAATGAAGCTAAAATCATGGAAGAACTTCTCTCTGTAGAAGGAAAACCTCAAGATATCGGCGGTTATTACCACCCTAATCTTGAAAAAGTAACAGCGGCAATGCGTCCGAGTGCAACATTGAACGCTATTATTAGCGCAATCTAAATGCATAGATTCCGGTTCGCCGGAATCGTTTTTTATCTGTAGAGTTTTCTCTATAGATAAAAGGCGATTATATCGTCTTGTGATTATCTTCTTTTTGGAGAGGTAATAGCAATATGACACAAGGAGTAGGAAAATGGTAAAAGGAAAACGCGTCGGAATCGTAGGGGCAGGAAATGTCGGATCGACGATCGCTTACTCTCTTGCAATGCTTGGTTCGTGCCATGAGATTATTTTACGTGATAACAAAATCGAAATTGCAAAAGGTAAAGCGCTTGATATGTCTCAAGCAGCAGCGGCAGTCCGAAGCCACTCAACAGTAACGGTTGCTGAAACGATGGCGGATATGACCGATTGTGATGTCGTCGTTATCACCGCAGGTAGCCCTCGTCTTCCGGGAATGAGCCGTGATGATTTGTTGATGATCAATGCAAAAGTTACTCGTGAAGTAATCGAGGGAGTTGCAAAATATTCTCCGAATGCAATCGTTATCATGGTTTCCAATCCGTTGGATGCCATGACGTATGTGGCATTGCGTGAGAGCGGTTTTGATCGCAGCCGTGTTATCGGTATGGCGGGAGTATTGGACAGTGCCCGTATGGCTGCATTTATCCAAGAAAAACTTGGATACGGCGGCGGACAAATTCGTGCGTCGGTTATGGGCGGACATGGGGATGATATGGTTCCTCTTCCGCGCTATTCGACGGTTGCGGGTGTTCCTCTTTCCGATGTCTTAACTCAGGATGAGATTGATGAGATTGTTCAACGCACACGCAAAGGGGGAGCGGAAATCGTAGCGCTTCTCCAAACGGGATCAGCCTATTATGCTCCGGCAAAAGCAACAGCGATTATGGTAGAAGCGATCTTGAAAGATACCAAACAAATTCATCCGTGTGCCGTTTACCTCGAAGGGGAATACGGTTTCCATGATGTGGTAAGCGGTGTTCCTGTTATGCTAGGAGCCAACGGTGCCGAGAAAATCATTGAAGTAACGTTGAATGAGACAGAGAAAGCAATGTTTGCCGCATCATGTGCCTCGGTTCAAGGGTTGATTGATACCCTCAATACGAATAAATTTTTTGAAGGAGCCAAATAATGAGTTATCGCATCGAAAAAGATACGATGGGTGAAGTTCGAGTACCGAATGACACTTACTGGGGAGCGCAAACACAGCGTTCACTGGAGAACTTCCAAATCGGTGAAGAGAAAATGCCGTATGAAATTACAAGAGCATTTTCACTTCTCAAAAAAGCGGTAGCGTTGGTTAACTGCGATCTTGGAATGTTGAGTAAAGAAAAAGCGGATGCTATCGCTCAGGCGGCAGACGAGATGCTCTCGGGAAAACTTGATGCTCATTATCCGCTTGTCGTATGGCAAACGGGTTCGGGTACCCAGTCAAACATGAACAACAATGAAGTGTTGGCAAGCCGTGCAACGGAGATTCTCGGCGGTGATTTCAGAACTCAAAAATTGGTTCACCCGAACGATGACGTCAACAAATCACAAAGCTCGAACGATACCTATCCGACGGCGTTGCACGTTGCTGCGGTTATCGCGGTTGAGACACGTCTTCTTCCGGCAATCGATCATTTACGCCGTACGTTAATCGCAAAAAGCGAAGCGTTCAGCGATATCGTCAAAATCGGACGTACCCATCTCCAAGACGCTACCCCGTTGACACTCGGTCAAGAGATCAGCGGTTGGGTAGAGATGCTCAACAAATGTGAAAAAATGGCGAAAGATTCACTCGAATCGGTTCGCGAACTTGCCCTCGGCGGAACAGCAGTCGGAACGGGATTGAATGCTCATCCTGAATTAGGAGAACGCGTAGCGGCAAAACTGACTGAATTAACAGGTCATACATTTGTCACGGCACCGAATAAATTTCATGCGTTGACCTCTCATGACGCTCTTGTATTTGCACACGGCGCTCTTAAAGCGCTTGCGGCTGATATGATGAAAATTGCCAACGACGTTCGTTGGTTGGCTTCAGGGCCGCGTTGTGGAATCGGCGAGATCACTATCCCTGAAAATGAGCCGGGTTCATCGATTATGCCGGGTAAAGTAAACCCTACTCAAAGTGAAGCGGTGACCATGGTAACCTGCCAAGTTATGGGAAATGATGCCTGTATCGGTTTCGCGGCTAGCCAAGGGAATTTTGAGCTTAACGTGTTCAAACCGGTAATCGCCTATAACTTTTTACAATCGGTTCGTTTGCTCGCTGATTCTATCGTGTCGTTCAACGATAACTGTGCGGTAGGAATTGAGCCGGTACGCGATCAAATCGACGCCTATTTGAACAATTCATTGATGTTGGTAACAGCACTAAACCCGTACATCGGATATGAAAACGCGGCAAAAATTGCTAAAACAGCACACAAAGAGAACTCCACACTGAAAGAGACCGCCATTAAACTGGGTCTCTTAACAGCCGAAGAGTTCGATAAATATGTCATCCCTGAAGAGATGACAAGACCAATAGCGTAAACTTACAATAGGAGGAATGGATGAATATTCACGAATATCAAGCTAAAGAATTATTCAAAAAATACAATGTACCGACACCACGCGGACATATCGCTTTTACACCCGATGAGGCGGTAAAAGCGGCTCAAGAACTCGGCGGAAGTGTTTGGGTTGTTAAAGCTCAAATTCATGCCGGCGGACGCGGTTTAGGCGGCGGGGTAAAATTAGCCCGTTCTACTTCTGAAGTACGCGCTTTGGCTGCTGAAATTCTAGGGATGCAATTGGTGACACACCAAACAGGTCCAGAGGGTAAACTCGTTCAAAAAGTATACATTGAAGAGGGTGCCGATATCAAAAAAGAGTACTACCTCGGTATGCTACTCGACCGTGCGTCTGAAATGCCGATTATGATGGCCTCTACTGAGGGCGGTATGGCGATTGAAGATGTAGCGCATGACTCTCCTGAGAAAATTATCAAAGTCGCTATTGATCCGTTGACCGGTTTCCAAAGCTTCCATGGCCGCAAATTGGCATTTGGTTTAGGCTTGGCGGTTGAGGAGATCAATACCTTTATTAAATTTGCATCGGCACTTTATCGTGTATATATGGATCACGATGCTGAGATGATCGAAATCAATCCGTTGATCAAAACGGGTGACGGTAAATTTTTGGCTCTTGATGCAAAAATGGGCTTTGACAACAATGCCCTTTATCGTCAATCACAAGTCAATGAGATGCGCGACCTGACAGAGGAAGAACCGACAGAGATCGAAGCGGACAAATACGGTCTGAGCTATATTAAACTTGACGGAAACGTCGGTTGTATGGTAAACGGTGCCGGTCTTGCAATGGGTACTATGGATACGATCAACTACGAAGGCGGTCGTCCGGCTAATTTCCTTGATGTCGGCGGAAGTGCGAGTGCGGAAACAGTGGCAAAAGGGTTTGAAATCATCCTTAAAGATCCGAACGTTAAAGCAATTTTTGTCAATATCTTCGGCGGTATTGTACGATGTGATCGTGTTGCTAACGGTATTTTGGAAGCAACAAAACTTACAAACGTCAATGTTCCTGTTATTGTTCGACTTGACGGTACCAACGCTATCGAAGCGGCGGAAATTTTAAACAATGCCGGAATCGCTAATATCGTAGCGGCAACCGATCTTGCAGACGGTGCTCGTAAAGCCGTTGCAGCAGCGAAAGGAGAATAATTTATGTCAATTTTGGTAAACAAAGATACAAAAGTAATCGTACAAGGTTTCACAGGTAAAGAGGGGACGTTCCATGCAGAGCAATGTATGGCATACGGCACCAAGATCGTCGGTGGAGTAACACCGGGCAAAGGGGGGCAAGAGCACCTCGGTCAACCTGTATTTAATACGGTAGAAGAAGCGGTACGTGCTACCGGTGCTACGGTTTCTATGATTTTCGTTCCACCGGCTTTCGTATCCGATGCCGTTATGGAAGCGGCAGATGCAGGGATCAGCCTTGCGGTTATTATTACCGAGGGTGCGCCTGTTAAAGATATGATGTTCGCAAAAGCGTACGCGGTTAAAAAAGACATGATGACTATCGGGCCAAACTGTCCGGGAATTATCACGGCGGATGAGTGTAAAATCGGAATTATGCCGGGGTTCATTTTCAAAAAAGGGAACATCGGACTTATCTCTAAATCAGGGACATTGACGTATGAGTCAGCGAACCAAGTGGTTAAAGAGGGCTTCGGTATTACCACAGCGGTCGGTATCGGCGGCGACCCGATCATCGGCTTGAGCTACAAACAACTCCTTCCGATGTTTGAAGCAGACCCGGAAACGCACGCTATCGTTATGATCGGTGAGATCGGCGGAGATCTTGAGATCCAAGCAGCGGCGTATATCAAAGAGCATATCACCAAACCGGTTGTTGCATTCATCGCAGGTCAAACGGCTCCGGCTGGTAAACGTATGGGACACGCAGGTGCTATTATCTCCGGCGGTGCAGGTACGGCAGCTGAGAAAATGGCAGCTCTTGAAGCGGCAGGTGTTAAAGTCGTTGTTTCTCCGGCAGATATCGGTAAAGCTATCGCAGAAGTGATGAGAAAGTAATCACTATGAAACAGACTTTTGAAGTAGCTAATATTCGTTGCGGCGGGTGCGCTAAAACGATTACGACGTCACTTCAAGAAGGTGGATTTGAAGAGGTCAATGTTGACCTCACGTGCGAGCCTCGCAAAGTAACAGCTGAGATTGCTGACGAGGCGCAATTAGCACATTTTAAGGCTACATTAAGAAGCCTCGGATATCCTCTAATCGGTGAGGAAGAGGGTGTTATTGATAATGCTACTCTTAAGCTCAAGAGTTTTGTCTCTTGTGCCGTTGGTAAATTTTCAACTGATAAAGAATCAGATTAATTTCAAAATTGTGAGGAGAACAGATGTTTAAAACGACCAATCCCGGTAACGTCCCTGTATGGGTAAATACCGATAACTGTAAAGCATGTGATATTTGTGTATCGGTATGCCCATCGGGTGTACTCGGTATGCGTTATGAGCCGACATCAACCTTGGGTGCTATGATCTCGATCAATCATCCTGAGAGTTGCATCGGCTGTAATGAGTGCGAACTCACATGCCCTGACTTCGCTATTTATGTTGCGGATAAAGCAGATTATAAATTTGCAAAACTGACTGATGAAGCAAAAGCACGTCAAGCGGCTATTATCGCTAATAAGTATATGTCACTAGACCAAGCAGGAGTGAAATAATGGCAAGAGAAGTAATTTCAACAGGTAACGAATTATCAGCACTCGGTGCTTTTGATGCGGGTTGTATGTTTTTCGGCGGATATCCGATCACTCCATCATCGGAAGTAATGCACGAGATGTCTGATCTTCTACCGACTGTCGGTGGAAAATTTATCCAAATGGAAGATGAGATTGCCGGTATTTCTGTAGCACTCGGTGCTTCAATGGCGGGTACAAAATCGATGACGGCAACCTCAGGTCCGGGGATCTCTCTTAAAGCAGAGCAAATCGGTTTGGCGTTTATCGCTGAAGTTCCATTGGTTATTGTTAACGTAATGCGTGGAGGTCCATCAACCGGTCTTCCGACTCGTGTATCCCAAGCGGATATCGGTCAAGCGCAATATCCGACCCACGGTGATTACGCATCGATCACGTTATGTGCGGGATCACTTGAAGAGTGTTATACGCAAACCGTACGCGGATTTAATTTGGCTGAGCGATACATGACTCCGGTATTCGTCCTTTTGGATGAGACGGTAGGTCACATGCACGGTAAAGCAATGCTTCCGGATCTCGAAGAGGTAAAAGCTTCAATCGTTAATCGTAAACGATATGATGGCAAGCCTGAAGATTATCGTCCGTACGATGTTCCTATGAACACACCTGCGGTATTGAATCCAATGTTTGAAGGGTACCGTTTCCACTTCACGGGTCTTCACCACGGTCCGACCGGATTCCCGACGGAAGATGCGGCACAATGCCAATTCAACATCGAGCGTCTTGTCGGTAAAATCAACACGATTGCGGCAGAAAACGACGGTTTGGATGATGAAGCCGATTATGAAGAGTTTATGATGGAGGATGCCGAAGTATGTATGATCGCATACGGAAGTATCTCTCGCGGTGCGAAAGAAGCAGTTATGAAACTTCGTAACGACGGTATCAAAGCAGGTCTTTTCAGACCAATCGTATTGTGGCCGAGTCCGGCTAAAAAGCTCAAAGAGATCGGTCAAAAATTTGACAAAATTTTCGTGACTGAACTTAATATGGGTCAATACCTCAAAGAGATCGAACGTGTTACGGGACGCAGCGATTTTACGACGCTTCTCAAAGCAAACGGCCGTCCAATCGCACCACTTGAAATGGTAGCAAAAGTTAAGGAGATGTTCTAATGGCTTTCAATTACGATCAATATTTACGTGTAGATAAAATGCCGACACTTTGGTGTTGGGGCTGTGGTGACGGTGTTATCCTTAAATCGGTTATCCGTGCTATCGATAAAATGGGCTGGGATATGGACAAAGTGTGTGTTGTTTCCGGTATCGGATGTTCAGGGCGTTTTAGCTCATACATCAACTGTAATACCGTTCACACAACACACGGTCGTACAATCGCGTACGCTACGGGGATCAAATTGACCCGTCCCGATGCACACGTTATTGTTGTAGCGGGTGACGGTGACGGACTTGCGATCGGTGGTAACCACACGATCCACGGGTGTCGTCGTAACATCGATTTGAATTTTATTCTTATCAATAACTTCATCTACGGTTTGACCAACTCTCAAATTTCTCCGACAACTCCACAGGGTATGTGGTGTGTATCGGCGCAAAACGGGAATATCGATCCGACATTCGATGCGTGTAAACTGGCTATCGGTGCCGGTGCGTCATTCGTAGCGCGTGAAACGATGCTTGATCCGAAAAAATTGGAAAAAGTCCTTGTAAAAGGGTTCTCGCATAGAGGGTTCTCTTTCTTTGATATTATGTCTAACTGCCATATCAACCTTGGCCGTAAAAACAAAATGTTGAGTGCTATGGAAAACCTTGAGTGGATCGACAGTATTACAACTCCGTTGAAAAAATGGGAAGCGTTATCACCGGAAGATCAAATGAATAAATTCCCTACGGGTGTATTGCGTGAAGTTGAGCAAGCTGAGTACTGTGATATGTATGAAATGGTCATCGCTTCCGCTCAAGGCAAACGTGGAAAAATCACGCAAGACGACTTTGCGAAAAAAATCTAAGGAGAAACCATGAGACATACGATACGATTTACAGGCGTCGGTGGACAAGGGGTTCTTCTCGCCGGTGAAATTATGGCTGCGGCTAAAATCAAACTGGGCGGTCATGGGCTTAAAACTGCGACTTATACGTCACAAGTTCGCGGTGGAGCAACGGTTGTTGATATCACCCTTGATGACAATGAAATTTTTTACCCGTATGCGAATGAGGGTGAGATCGATTTCATGCTCTCCGTTGCCAACGTGAGCTACCAACAATTCAAAAACGGTGTAAAACCGGGCGGAATCATCGTTGTTGAGCCAAACTTGGTTCATCCAACCGAGGAAGACCGTCAAAAATGGATCATCGTTGAGATTCCGATCATTACGATCGCAAAAGAGGAAGTCGGAAACGTTATTACTCAATCGGTAGTTGCATTGGGTATCACTAATGAGTTTACCGGTGTTCTTGAACCGGAAACATTGAAAGAGGTCATGCTTTCAAAAGTTCCTAAAAAAGTACACGAAGTAAACAACAAAGCTTGGGATTTGGGTATCAAATACGCCAAAGAAGCAAAAGCAAAACTCGGAATGTAATTTCCGCTCCGCTTCGGCGGAAAAACCTCTTGTCTCTCTCTTTATAAATCTGTTTTAATTCATGCAGCGTGTATTGTGATTAATCATTTGTTGGATACTCTACGCATAACTATTTTAGGAGTTCATTATGTCACGATTTGATGCACTATTTGAAGATGAAGACGATATCTTTAGCGGCTCTCCACAGTCAAAATACTGGGATATCGCAAAACAAGTTAATGAGGATACCTATCGATACGATTTTGATGAGATATTAACCAAAATCGCCGTAATGGAAAAGATGCTAATGCAGCAACATGGTGAAGAAGATTTAGATAAAATCGTTAATCGCTATGCGATTATGAATCCAGATGAGATTGAAGAACATAAAAAAAGTCTTTATATGGAATATGCAGGACGCTTGATTTATAAACTTTCGGATTGATTATTTCCTATTCGTCTCTTTAATCCTTTTTTTCCTATAATGCGTTCAGGTACAACAGGTGATAGCTTGGAACTAGTAATCCCAAGAGGTAAAGTCCGGGCTGCCGTAGGACACGGTTCCATCTAACGGATGGCCATGGTAACATGAGGGATAGTGCAACAGAGAATAGACCGCCTCGCAAGAGGTAAGGGTGAAACGGCGGGGTAAGAGCCCACCAGTCTCTTAGGCAACTATGAGAGCTATGTAAACCCAACCGCGCAGCAAGAAACAGATGGTTAGCGTCCTACATCGCTATTGTTTCGCTAGAGGCCTAGAGTGATCTAGGCAGTAGATTAATTATCACTTCATCCAGAACCCGGCTTACGTTGTACCTACTTCTACCACAATTATATAAATCAATGATACAATTTTAAATACAGCCATTAAAAGAACACTAGAGGACGTAAGAATGCATACGCTCAGACTCACTATCCATGACACAATTTACGATAAGTTGATGGGGCTTTTAGAGATTCTTCCGAAAGATAAAATTGAGATTATCGAAGAAAATGAATATCCTGCGATTTCGTTTGACGAAGCAAAACTCAAAGTAGGTCAGGCTATAAATAATATCTCTAAAAATGAGGGTATTGATCTGACTCATGCCATCGAAAAAGTGATCCACTCTTAAATGACCTATCGCGTCATCGTCGAACCCGAAGCTCTTCAAGACCTCATTAATATTTATACCTTCATCTCTAAAAACGACTCCAAAAATAAAGCTACAACATTTATTCGTGAACTAGAACATTCTATAGCCTCGTTGTCTGAAATGCCGCTACGTTGCCGAAAAAGTTATTACACTGAGGATGAACTAACGAGGGATATGATTTATAAAGGATATACGATTGTTTTTAATGTTGGAGAGACTACTATCCATATCTTGACGGTGTTTCGTCAAAAATCTTTTTGATAAATGGTACATTTTGCTATTTTTAAAACTTGAAGATTGAATACCTGACCGCTAATTCTAATAACTATTAACTTTTATTATCCCATTCTTTTAATAATTTACGTCTTTCAATTTCTTGTAAAAATGGATTGTTTTTTTGAATATTTTTATTCTTGGCGATTTGCTTCAAGCTCTGATTTGTCATTTTAGGAAGTAATAAATTGACCCAGCGACTTATAAGTTCAGGCTTTTTATTAAGCCAATTAATAATGTTTCGTGCTCTTTGAGGAGAAATAGTATGACGATCATCGATATATAGTTTAGAAATTGCCGATGTTTTTGATAACTGTTCAGACCAATATTCTGCTGCCTCTAATGCTACGTCTTCATGTCCAGCCATAATTGTTAGAACAGTAGCCAGCTCATCGGCAACATCTTCATTGTCATAGGTGGGATAACCCCAAATATTTAGTAGACTATGTGATACTTCATGTAAAAATACAAAATTTATAGCCTTAGACAAGTTCTGTTTCTTTAGACTATCTATTAATTCTATACACATTGTAATATCAGGATTAGAGAAAGCATTCTCGAAACCACAGACTTTTACATTAATATTGAAATCATTGAATGTAAATATTTTTTTCAATCCATTATAATTATTTTCATATTCTTTTTGAATATTTAATGAAGACTCTGTTTGATTATTTGAAATTTTAACAACTTTTATGTCTACGTTACGAAATGCAAACAAGGCTTTTCTATTGTCTAGAATCAGATAATAGATATTAGTTTTTGGTGCAATAAAGTCATAGTTTCCAGTTTTTTGAACTGAACCGCTTACAGAACTAATGTATGAATATTGCTGATTACTTGTATACATTTGAAAATTATGCATATCAACTAAGCGAACATCAATAATATTATTTAATCCGCCATTTACTAATATATTTATTTTTAATTGCTCTTCTTCATTCAGTGTAAATTTGTAGTAAACATAATTACCAGCTTTAATTTTCACATTCTCATTTAAAATTGTTTCGGCAGGTTGAACATATACATCAGCTATAGCAATTGAATTGAAATACAAAATACTAGTTACAATAATAAATAAAATTTTATTCATAAAAATTATCCTTTTTTTGTGTCAATTTTTTAGTATAACATGATGAAGCGGTAAATATGCGCAAGCATATCACGAAGGGGTCAATATCGTAAAAATTGATGAAGATGTTACCAAAGTTTTTCCCGATTCTAAATCTGTCAACGAAGCACTGCGCACACTTATGCGGCTTTTGGATAAAACACCGCAATCGGCATAAGATGTACCTACACTCTGATTATTTAACTTTTTCCATAACTTTATTTCGTCCACTCTCTTTGGCTTGATAAAGCGCTTGATCGGCTCTGTTGATCATTTCATCGACTGATTCATCATCATAATACTGTGTGACTCCGATACTGACAGTCACTTTCTCCACTATAGAAAAATGATTTTCTGCAATTTTTGTACGTAACCGTTCTGCTAAAACTTTAACTTCGTTTATCGTTGTATTCGGACAAATTATTATAAACTCCTCTCCGCCCCAACGGAATGGATAATCGCTTGTTCGTAAGACCTCCCGTATAATACGGGTAATCTCTTTCAAAATAATATCACCCGTATCATGACCGCATGTATCGTTGATTTTTTTGAAAAAATCGATATCCATATAAATAAAAGAGATCAGTGTGTTTTGACGTTTTCCAACAGCAATTTCACGCTGAATAATATCATCAAATCTGAGACGGTTGTAGAGACCTGTCAATGGATCGGTCTGCGCGACATACTCAAGCTTCTTTTCCATCATTTTACGCTGTGTCATATCGATAGCGGTTCCAAGCCCTGTCCATTTTCCTTGAAACTTTACCACCGAAATAGCAATATAAAACCATCGTACTTCTCCTGATTTCGTCACAATTTTCAAATCTTCGTAAACGATTTGATCTTGTAACTCTCCTTTCAATCTAGCCTCTACACGTCCTTCTATGAACTCTCGTTCTTCTGCCGTAACAAGATCCATAGGTGTCATGCTTTGAAGCTCATCGAACGTATATCCGGTCATTTTAGTAAATGCCTGATTGATATAGAGAAAGGTTTCCCGATAGAGGAAGATACCTGCTAGCGCACTTTCTGTCAGTGTCTTAAAGAGAATTTCGCTCTCCTCAATCATACGATGAAGTTTTAGCATCTCCTGCTGGTCTTTGATACGATCGGTAATATCTATAATATTCACGACAAGATGCTCTTTTCCGAGATAGAGCATTTTTTGAATACGCGCTTCCACATCGTATTCAGTTCCATCTTTACGGCAATGTTTTGTCTCTATGGTTAATAACGGTGTTGTCCCATCAAGCAGAGGTTGAATGAGTTTGCGAAATTCTTCAGTGCTATATTGTGGTTTAATATCCGGAGGAGTCATTTTTGAGAGTTCCTCCATGGTATAGCCGATATTATGCAAGGCACTCGTGTTCGCATAGAAAAATAGTAATGTTTCCGGATGAAAGATATAGATTTCATTCAGGCTTTTATCAATCAAGTTCCCCAATGATTCGAGAGAATGTTTATTTTGAATTTCTTGTGTAATATCGCTGTAAACAGCCATAATATGACCATTATCCAAGCGTGACACATCATTAGATCGCCATCCTTCTCGAAGCTCGTCTCTATAGTAACCAGCTTCAAAATGTTCTGCTTCACCCGTCTTGTAAACCCGTTCAAGTACCTCAAGTAACCCAAATTCTCTTACTCCGGGAAAAACATCTTGTACTTTTTTACCTATAATATTTTCACGTATAACACTATCCGTTTTTTGCGCTTGAAGATTCAAATCGACAAATAAAAAGTCACCATTCTCGTAACGGTAAAGTGCAATGTTTATAGGTAAAGAATCGATTGGAATCATAATAGAACTCCTACTTTCTTTAATATTTTTATTGTTGGAAATAAAACAGTGCATTTATCAGTAAGTAATAAAAATTATTATAGCTTTTTTTTTAAATATAGTCTTAAAAAAGTATGTTTTAGCTACTTTATCTTTATAGTGTCAAAAATGCAACACGGATGCAACAGTATAGAGCTACTATTTTATGAATATAAAAGTGTTTTATGACTTTTTTGTGACTGAAAGTCCCTAAAATACTGACTTGGGTTATTTTTAATTGAACTTAATATTTTTGAGTCAATGAATATAACCTTTGCTTCTACTACAAATGTGATATACAATCATGTTATGCATTAGAACAATCAAAAGGGGGAGTATGTCTTTTATTGATAAAAGAAAAATTACATTTGAAGAAAGAGTAGAAATTTATAAAGCTCTTGGTAATAAAACAAGACTTGAAATTTTCGAACAAATATTATTGAACGTTGATAAAAGTATTCATGAGAACAGGATGATGTGCATAACCGATATTGCAGCATTGTTCACCTATTCTATGCCAACTATCTCAGCACATGTTGACATACTCAGATCAGCGGGCTTGATCAAGAGTTATAAAGAAGGAAAAAAGATCTATATCGATGTCGATATCGAAAAATGTAAAAAAATCTATGAAGCATTTAATACATTGATTTTGTCTTATGAAGAAAAGAAATTGAAACAGATTTAATTAAAACTGATTTTCAAAAACTGCGTAAACCTACACCTCTAAAAAATACAAAAATATTCAATAAAGTAACTTTTTTTATTATATTAAGTCAATTAGCTAACTGATTAAGTGAGATTTTTCATTCCTTTTGCTATGCTGTAAATCAAATTTAATCATAGGCTCTATATGCAAAATATCTTTATTGGAAGACAACCTATTATTGATCTGTATGGAAATATCCATGGCTATGAATTATTGTTTCGCCAGAGTTTTGATAATTATGCAGCACCAATTTCTTGTAATACTCAGGCTACATGTCGTGTTTTGGTCAATTCACTCAACAACTTCGGTTCACGCAAACTTCTCGGAAAACATTTTGGTTTTATTAACATCGATCATACTTTTTTTGATACTCCTCTTTTTAATGCTATACCCGCTGATAAATTTGTATTGGAAATTTTAGAGAATACTTTTATTGATGATGCGTTTGTAGTTCAAGTAAAAAATCTCAAAGAGCAAGGGTATACCTTCGCATTGGACGATATGGATCTAAGTGATGAGATGATTAAACGTTTTGAACCTTTATTTGGCTATTTGTCGTATGTTAAAATCGATCTATTCACTGCAAGCAAAGAAAAAATACATGAAAAAATTAATATATTTGAAGCGTATGAGGGGATTAAGCTTCTTGCCGAAAAAGTGGAAACCATTGAGGAATATGAGTATTACAAAAAATTTGGATTTAGCTATTTCCAAGGCTATTTTTATGAAAAACCTACTGTTTTTACACAAAAAAGATTTGACCCATCTCATCACGTACTTTTAGAAGTGATTGCATTGATAGATGATAATGCAGATATCAAGGAGCTGGAAGCCAAACTGCTAAATTGCCCCTATTTGATTATAAATCTCTTGAAATACATCAATTCGGTTGAGATAGGGGCAAAAGAGCCGATTTCCTCACTTCGACATGCGATGACGTTGCTCGGAAGAGCATCGTTAAAACAGTGGATTTTGTTATTTCTCTATGCCGATGCCACCGGATCAATGTTTTCGGAACCTATACTTTTATCCGCACTGTTTCGGGCAAAAATGATGAGTTGCTTGGTTTCTTGTATGAATTCTCCTATCCATGATGAAGCATTTTTAACCGGCTTGCTCTCTTTGTTTGATGTGATGATGGCTTTACCGATGAAAGAGGTACTTTCCGGTGTTCATTTGAATGAGTTGATTGTATCCGCATTAATCGATAAAGAGGGAAGGCTCGGGGAGATGCTTGAATTGGTAATCTCTATTGAAGAAGAAAATTTTAGCAACATTCAAGAGCAAATAACAAAATTGAATCTTGATGAAGATAAATTAAATATGATGGCGACGGAGAGCTACAATTGGTCCAATGATTTTTATGAAGAACATTTTGCGACATAATTTTTATACTAAAATGGGTACCTGAGATATAATACTGCTCTCATAGAAACCAAAGAGGAGTTACAAATGAACGAACAAATGCTAATAGAACTTCAACACCATATATCTCAAGTTGTCGGTGATCATACGGCAAAAATGGCGATGGCGCTCAACAACTATGTCCTCGATACTTCCGCATCAACTGCGATCTACGCTATCGAAAAATCAACGGGCAACCAACTCTCCAACGACGAAAAAGATAAAATCTTAGCTTCTATTATGAGTGCGATGGACGGAAAACTCGAAATGTACATTAAACAAGCCTACGGTGCCGAGTGATTCTTAAAGAGTAAAATGAGGTAACGTTTCGGTTTTAGGAATAGATTTTGCTTACTTGAAGCATATTATTCGTGCAAGGAACCGTTATGGGTATCGCTTTCTATAGTGTTTATTCTGCTATATTTGAATACATTGAAATCTTCAGTGAAGTATGGGCTGATAGACTTTTTTAGGGTATCAAGATAATACAGAGGCAGATCAGGATGGATTTTACGATAAAAGAGAGTACATTGGGTGTGGATTCTCCGATCATTAAGCCTAATCCTGAGTTTTTGAATCAAGTAGGGGAAGAACGTTTTCGCCAGCTGGTGGACGATCACTATGAAAATATCGCTCACAGTGATATTGCTTTTATGTTTCCGGTTGAGTATGAAGATGAGTTTGCGAAGGTCAAGAAACACGCAGCCGATTTTTTCATACAGATTTGCGGCGGTCCCGATTATTTTGCGCAAACCCGAGGAGATCCAAGGATGCTGGCACGTCATCAGCGTTTTCGGATTGATGAGAGAGGTCGTCAGATTTGGCTGAACTCTTTTGCCACCCTTTTGCCCTATCTGGAAGAGGAGGGGATATCCCCTGAACATATCCAATCGTTTTGGAACTATCTGGAGCGTTTTTCGAGTCTCCTCGTGAATATCCCCACCCCTAAAGGGTAATTATTTTTTTCTCCATAAACTGTGCGGTCGGCTCCAAAACGACTCGTGCGGCTTCCCGACATGAATCTCTTCATAATACTCTTTTTCAAGGGCACTCATCGCATCACGGATCGCATTGAGTGTTCTCTTTTGTTCTTCAATCGGTGCGGAGAGGACACAGTACTCTCCATCGGTGAGTTCGTCATTAAACCGCTTCTCATCAAACGTTTTTCCCAGATATTGCACCACATAGCGAAGGTCACGCTCTGCATTGCCCAGACAGCTCGTTGCTCCGGGGGAGGGGGTCATGTTAAATATAATCCCCTCTCCCGTATTGATAGAGGCTTCACCCAGCATCAGCTTTTGCTGATGCTTATCGATTACTTGCGGACGAACCCCTCCGAAGCCATGGGCATATTCAAACTCATCCAGACGAAGTGAGGGGACAATTTTACGGGCATCGTGTAAAAAAAGACGTTTGTTTAGGTAGGGAATTTCAAAGAGAAAATTTCGGAAGATGTAGTTGCGGATATCGCTTTCTCGGAGGAGCTTCCATAAGGCACGTAAGACATTGAGATCGAGTCGAAACGTTTTCCAAAAATCGAGATAGGTTCCGCCGGTAAATCGTTCGAGTTTAGGGAGGACAAGGGCGGTTGGACCGAAGCGGGTATTTCCCTCTGCCAGAATATCGGGATCACCGTGAAGTGCGGCAAAAGGGAGTTTCGGATTTTGGATCATATAGACTTTGCCGTTGAGGATATGTTGTGAGGTAAGATAAAAACTCCCTGCAACCGGAAGGCATGAATAGTCAAGTCCATGTCCTATGGAATGAGCCAGATAGAGGCTGTGAGCACCGGCATTGACAACCACGAAGTCGGCACTATAGACTCTCTCTTTGGTTCGGACACTGTAGCCGCGCAAAGGATTTTTTTCGATGGCTGTGACGGGTGCATTTAAAAAGAGGTCGACAGTCGTATCGGGTTCATTTTGTGCGTTGGTGATAAACGATTGTGCCATTTTTCCATAATCCACCGTCGTCCACTGACCCTTTGCACCGATTCCGACAATACGCTCAGGACGTTCATTTCCTTTTTCATCGAATACGACGCGAGGTTCGATCTTTTTAAGTTCCTCTTTGTCCCACACTTCGAGGTAAGGGAATAACTCGGAAAACTCCTCATAGCGGTGCAGAAGAAATTCCACCTCCTCCTCACCGATTCCGAGTGCCATCTTTTGGTGGGAAAAGATTATGCTGTTTTGGTAGCCGTATTGTAGGCAATACTTTTCGACCATTTTGGCGGTTCGTTTTGTGATGGCCGCTTTGGAGAGGGTATAGTTGGTTTCGATATCACCGACATGAATCGTTTGGGAGTTGGCTGTCCCTTTTGAGTTCAGCGTAGCAATAGAGCCATACTTTTCAACGACCGCAATGTTCGCAATATCGGTGTACCGTGCCAGCTCATACGCAAGGGCACATCCCGATATTCCTCCCCCGATAATGAGTACATCATAGTGGTGTTGCGTCATATAAGTATCTCATTTTTAGGGGATTTTTTTAGCAGTCTCACTTTAAAACAGGCACCCTCATCAGTGTTGTAGGCTTCAATAATACCGTGGAGATGATCTTCTATAATCATTTTACTCATGTAAAGTCCCAGTCCCGTTCCCGTTTTTTCATCTTTTGTCGTGAAATAGGGGTCAAACAATTTTGGAAGAACGGCTTCACTGATACCGCCTCCGTTGTCGCAGAAAGTTGTGTTAAGATAAAGTTCATCTTCATCGATACAGATATCAATATAAGGCTCTTTCGTCTCTCTGGAGAGCAATGCATCTTTTGCATTGTTGATAAGATTCACAAATACCTGCATCAGTTCTCGAGAGTATGCGTCTACTTTGGTTTCACTCAGATAGGTGGTTTTGATCCGGATTCCATTATTTATAAGGCTATCTTTTACGATGGTGAAGGTCTCCTCGATAATCTCTTTGAGATTCACGCTGGTAACCGATTTATCCGGTTTGAAAAAGTTTCTGAAATCATCGATTGTTTTGGAAAGGTGCTGTGTCTGATCGAGAATATCTTGGGCGTATACCGTAGCGGATGCGGTATCAAATGTCTCTAACGCAATATCGAGCAATATATTATTGGCGTTCATCGCAATACCGGAGATAGGTTGACGCCATTGATGGGCGATCATACCTATCATCTCCCCCATTGCCGCGTGGCGTGATTGTGCCATCATCAGCTGG
>DLUI01000161.1 GCA_002742695.1 Sulfuricurvum kujiense
AAAGGAGAGGATGAAAAGGAGGATAAAAAAAACGACGATGCCGAAAAGGGGATCGCGAAATTCAATAAAAAATGTGTCCATCCCGTATTATAGCTTTTGATAGGTTATTTCGCGAATCGTTCTGCTTTTTGAATCGATTCGGTAGAGGAGGGAGGGCTCCTCGGCGTAGTGGCAGAGATCATCACTGCAATTGAGGGTTTTTGTTTGCAGCAATATATCTCCTAGCCCTTGGTTATTCTTATTTTTAATGAGGGGTGAGAGGATATGAATGGAAGCGATCTTTTTTCCGGAAGCATCGGAGACGATGTGTGCCATTGCGGAATTCCCCCGTTTCATCTGAAATAGTATTTCGCTCTCTTGCGGAGAGATTTGGCTCAGTTTCTCAAATTCAAAGCCGCTTAGTGACGTGCTGATCTGCTCAAACGGAGTCTCCGGATGGATAGCACCCAGCCCCTCTTCACTGATGAGCAGCGGGTAGGGGAGGGTATCGCTTGGGGTACTACACCCGATAAGAATGAGAGCGGTGATGAGGATACGGAGGATCAAAATATCCGCTCCACCATGAGCTGAAGAGAGACCCGTCCATTCCACTCGTTTTTATTCACCGTATAACTGCACGACATTTTTTTGCTCTGGGGGCATTCGAGTGTCCGCCGAAACGCAATCAGTTCAAGTGTTTTGGGGCTGAGCCGTGAGGGACGCAATTCAACACGGCTGTGGGACTGATCGCTTCCGAAGAGTTTTACCGTAACGACATCGGCCTCACGAATCAAAAATCGCGGGCGGGGATTCCCTTCGCCGTAAGGCTCGAATCGCTCCAGAAGTTCAAGGAGTTGAAAATTGATCATCTCGTGCGCCAACTCCCCGACAATGTCGTTATGGGGGATAAAGTCTTTTGGATTAACATGTTTGGCCGCGTCATTGATCCCGCGTCGAAACGACTCTATGGCGTCTCTCTCCATCGATAGCCCTGCCGCCATTTTATGTCCGCCGAATTTGGCGAGGAGGTGCTCTTGGGATTTGATAAGGGTATAGAGATCGACGTTGCCGATACTGCGACCGGACCCTTTTGCAATGCCGTTATGGAGACTCAGGACAATGGCAGGCTTTTGAAAATGGTTGACAAGACGAGAGGCGACGATTCCGACAACCCCCTCATTCCAGTGCTCACCGGCGACGACTATGATGGGATCATCATGGTTAACGTGCAGCATCGCCTCTGATGTCGTTTGCGCTTCGGTCTCTTTACGCAATGTATTGAGAGAGGTGAGAAGCTCAAACTGATGGTATGCCCGCTCGGTGGTGTCGGCCAGCAGAAAATCGAGGGCGATGGAGGCATCTTCGAGTCTTCCTGCCGAATTAATACGCGGAGCGATTTGAAAAGCGATATCTTCCGCCGAGATGGCGGAACGGTTTAGAAAATCGCGGATCATCACAAAAGGGGAGAGGGTTGATGTTTGCATCATCTCCAGACCCGTTTTGACGATGGCACGATTGATCCCCACAAGGGGCATAACATCGGCGATAATCGCGAGGGAGAGAAAAGGGAAAAATTGCCGCATATCGCTCGTGAGTCCCAGCTCTTGTTTAAGAAGCCCCATAAGAAGCCATCCTACCTGTGCGCCGCATATCTCCTTGAACGGATAGGGGCAATCGCTCTGTTTGGGATTGATGATGGCATAGGCATTAGGGAGGCTATCACCCGGGGTATGGTGATCGGTAATGATCAGATCAATCCCTCTTGCTTTACATACCTCTGCTGCTTCGAGGGCATTGATCCCGTTATCGACCGTAAAAATAACATCGGCATCGAGTCGCTCCAGTACATTTTTCGAGACACCGTATCCGTCGGTAAATCGGTTGGGTATCGTGGTGATGAGGGGGTAGGGGATGAGGTCGAAAAAACGTTTGACGATCGCGGTCGAGGTGACGCCGTCGACATCGTAATCACCCACCAGTGCGATACGTTCACCGTTACGGATAGCATGTGCGAGCCGTTCGACACCTTTCTGGGCATCTTTGAGAAGACTGGGGTGGGGGATATCGGAGAGCTTTTCACTCTGCGCCTCAAATCGGCGCGCTAAAAAACTCCCCAGAGCACTATGATCGAGTAGGGGAACCTCAGGCAGGGTTTGCATGCGAGAAAGTTGCCTTTACAAATCCGAGGATCGAAGCATTCGGGCTTTGGAGACGTGAGGTGAATTCAGGGTGGAACTGTACCCCTAAAAACCACGGATGCGCAGGAATCTCTACCGCTTCGATAAGACCGTGTGATTCTCCGGTTACGACCATTCCCGCAGCTTCAAGCGCCGCACGATAGGTTGGATTAGCTTCGTATCGATGACGATGGCGCTCATGGATAAGGGCTTCGTTATTATAGGCGGTGCGGAGGTTTGAACCCTCTTTCGTTTCGCACGGATATTCACCCAAGCGGAGCGTCCCTCCCATAGGTGAATGGTGTGTACGGAGTTGTGTTTCACCCGATTGGTCGATAAAATTATCGATCAAATAGATCATCGGATGGGTTGTTGCTGGGTTAAACTCAATCGAGTTGGCATCCTCATAACCTAACACGTTACGGGCATACTCGACGATGGAGAGCTGCATTCCCAAACAAATTCCCAAATACGGGATTTTGTTTTCACGGGCATAGCGGATTGCCTGAATTTTCCCCTCAACGCCGCGATTACCGAAACCGCCCGCTACGAGAACCGAATCACAATCACGTAAAAGAGCTTCGGCCCCCTGTGTTTCGATTTTTTCACTGTCAACCCAGTGGATTGCTACACGGGTATCGAGGTGTGCACCGGAGTGGATGAGGGCTTCGATCAGTGATTTGTACGACTCTTTGAGCTCCAAATATTTACCGACGAAAGCGATCGTGACGTGGTATTTCGGAGAGACGATTTTTTTGACCAATGAATCCCATTGTTCCATATCGGGTTTGAGTTCGCCCAATCCCAACTCTTTGCTGATCGGAGCAAGGATATTTTGTTGTAAAAAGCTGAGCGGCACGGCGTAAATGGTTTGCTCATCCATCGCTTCGATGATACTGTCACCGCTGACATCACACGCTAACGCGAGTTTCTTTTTAAAGGTTTTCGGGAGTTTTTCTTCACTACGGGCGATAATCATCTGCGGAGTGATTCCGATACGGCGAAGCTCTTGAACCGAGTGCTGTGTCGGTTTGCTTTTGTGCTCACCGGCTGCTTTGATGAACGGGATGAGGGTGACATGGATGAAAAATGTCCCCTCAACCTCGTCATCGTGTTTCATCGTACGGATCGCCTCCATAAACGGAAGCCCTTCGATATCTCCGACGGTACCGCCAAGCTCGACGACAAGAATCTCATGCCCCTCACCCGCTTTTTTGATCCGATCGACAATCTCTCCGACGATATGAGGGACGACTTGAATCGTTTGTCCTAAATATCCGCCGCTGCGTTCACGTTCAATGACCGAACTGTAAACCTGACCGGTTGTAAAGTTGCTGGTACGTAAAAAGGAGGTGTCGAGAAAACGCTCGTAGTTTCCGATATCGAGATCGGTCTCTGCTCCATCTTTGGTAACAAAAACTTCACCGTGCTCTAGAGGACTCATAGTTCCCGGATCGACATTGATATAGGGATCGATTTTGAGCATACCGACTTGTTTGCCGGAGTGTTTGAGGAGTGCACCGATGCTGGCTGCCGTAATCCCTTTTCCGAGTGAACTCAGAACTCCGCCGGTTACAAAAATATATTTGGTCATTGAATCATTCCTTAGCTCTTAGCGTTTTACGATTGGGTTAAATGGGTCGTGATGATCCAAAACGTCGACAAATTGCCGCTCTTCTTAAGGAACGTATTATATACTTTTAAGACTTATAAAAACGTTTGAAAGATGGAATTTAATGGAATCGGCTTTATATTACGTCACGATAGCGTTGGGAATGTCGATCATTGTCAATCTTATTTTAAAACGGTTTGGAATTTCTCAAATTATCGGATACATTCTAACGGGTGTGACGGTAGCGTATGCTTTCGATTTGCGCCATATGAGTGATTCGCATACCTTAGAGATGATCGCCGAATTCGGTGTGGTCTTTTTGATGTTCACGATCGGGCTTGAAGTCTCGCTTCAACGCCTCTCCACGATGAAAACCGATGTTTTTTTTAACGGATCGCTGCAGGTTCTTCTCTCCTCCGTGATCTTTTTTGCGATTGCCTACTGGGGTTTTGGTATCTCATTGGAGAGCGCTTTGATTACCTCTATGGCTCTTTCACTCTCATCAACGGCGGTCGTCCTCAGTTATCTAAAATCGACCAAAGAGATTGCCCGACCTTACGGTCAAAAAGCGACGGGAATTTTGATTTTTCAAGATATTGCCGTCATCCCGATCCTGATTTTGATCGGTTTTTTGAGCTCAAACGGTAAAGATATCGGTGATGTTTTACTTCAAACGGCCATCAGTGCGGTCGTCATTGTCGGATCGCTTTTTATTGTCGGTAAGCGGGTGATGACATGGCTGCTCCATTTCTCCTCTTCCAGTGAAGTGGACGAGTTGTTTATGGGCTCTGTTTTGGTCATCGTCGTTGCCTCCTCACTGCTCGCTTCCTATGCAGGGTTTACCTATTCGCTGGGGGCATTTGTCGCGGGGATGATCATTGCCGAAACCCGTTACCATCATAAAGTCGAATCGGATATCGCCCCTTTTAAAGATTTGTTACTCGGGACATTCTTTGTCACGGTGGGGATGAAGATCGATTTGGCACTCTTTACGAGCCATTTTTTCGAGATACTAGCCATTCTCGGTGTCGTTTTAGCGGTGAAAGCCGTCGTAATTTTCGGTGTAATTCGAATCCATTCACAGTCAAAAATAGCCTTTAAAACCGCTATTGCCCTCGCGCAAGTGGGGGAATTTTCGTTTGCTATATTCGCATTGGCGGGAAATTACAGATTGATTCCCGAAGAGCTCTCTCAGCTTTTGGTTTTAGTGGCGGTTCTTTCGATTATCCTGACTCCGTTTGTCCTGACCTATCTAGCGACTATCAGCGGCTATTTTTTCAAAGATGTCAGTGTAACCGAAACCTTTGCGATGCTTCCGGGACGGCACAACCATATTATTGTGTGCGGATACGGTATCGTCGGAAAGTTTGTGGCAAAAGAGCTGCGTGCTTCGGGAGTCGACTATGTCGTAGCCGATAACAGCTATAAGCACGTCCAAGAGGCGCTTCGTGACCATCAAGAGGTCTATTTCGGGGATATGTCCAAGAGTGCTATTTTGGATAAACTCTGCACCAAAGATTCCGTCAGTGTTATTATTACCCTCGACAATCTTGAGAAAAAGCGGCTAATCTGCGAAGCGATACTCCGATATGCTCCGGAGGTCAAACTGGTCGTTAAAGTGGTGAGTTTGGAAGAGAAACGGGAGTTACGCGGCCTTCCTATCACGATTACGATTGATGGGAAAAAAGAGGTGGCTGCCCGCCTTGTGAGCGAAGCGCTAACCTGCGAATTATGATTTTTTAGGCTGTTCGGTTACAAGCCACTGAAGATAGCCGATTGACCACTCCAGATCTTCTATGGCGGTATCAACGGCTTCGAGCGGCTGATCAAGGTTGGCTTTCAACTCTTTAAGACGCTGTTTAAGATACTGCGCCATATGATAGTAGGTATTGAGCGAGGTATCGTCTTGGGCTTTGATAATCAAATCTTCGAGTGTTGCGACGAGCTCTTTTTCGTTGGGGAAAATATTTCCCGCTTTGCGAAGGGTACGCTGTACCCGCTGGAGGTGTGCCATATCGAGTTTGAAATTCTCAGACATCAGTTTCCTCGTGAACCCGGTTTAATCGCTTCGCTTCCGTTTACGCACAACGGACAGTTATCGGGTGCATACATTTCGAAATCGAAATCAGCAAGAGCAAAAAGAGGTTTGTCCGAGGAGAGTGCACAGTTAGCTTTACGCTCCAACGCACTGCCGTCGCGTTTACAAAAACCGCGATTGGCAAGAGCGGCAAATCCCACCACTACGCCACCGAGGGCTTCGATCGCCTTTGCGGCTTCCATTGCCGAGCCGCCGGTGGTGATGATATCTTCACAGATGAGGACACGTTCGCCCGGAGTGATCTCAAATCCGCGACGAATTTGCATCTCACCGTTGACACGCTCTGCAAAAATGGAGCGTTTGTCGAGTGCCGTCGCGAGGGCGAATCCTGCGATCAAACCGCCGAGGGCAGGGGCACAGACGGTATCGATAGCAATTCCGCTTGCTTTGATCGTATCACTCAGCGCATCGGCGAGGAGTTTTGCCGTTTTCGGTTGTTCCAACACTTTTGCCGATTGGAGGTAATAGGCAGAGTGGTTGCCTGAGCTGAGTTTAAAATGTCCCTCGAGCATCGCGCTCGCATCGAGGTAGATTTGTTTGATATCCATCACAGTTATACCGTCAAGATATCTTGCTCTTTACTTTTGAGCAATTCTTCGATTTTGGCAATAAATTTATCGGTGATTTTTTGAACTTGATCTTGAGCTGATTTAGATTCATCAGCCGTAACGAGTTTGTCTTTTTCGAGTACTTTGATTTTGTCGTTTGCTTTTTTACGGTCATTACGTACCGCTACTTTCGCATCTTCCGCCATCCCCTTGGCTTTTTTTGCCGTCTCTTGACGCTGATCAACCGTCATTGCAGGGAAGAAAAGCTTGATTTCGGTTCCGTTGTTGTTCGGATTAACACCGATATCGGCTTTCATAATCGCTTTTTCGATAACGCTAAGCATTGATTTATCCCATGGAGAGATAGTAATCGTTGTAGCGTCGGTGGCTAAAACACTCGCTGCTTGATCGATCGGAGTGAGTGAGCCGTAGTTATCGACACGAACATTATCCAATATTTTAGTGGTGACACGTCCTGTGCGGAGTGTGCGAAAGTTGCTGAGCAAGTGCTCACAGCTCCCTTGCATCTTCTCTTCACAAAATTGATACACTTCGTTTAACATGAAATTCCCCTTCGTCTTATTTGGTAGTGTTGGTGTCGTTGACGATATTGATCGTCGGCGCCGTAACTTCTGTAGTATCGATCATAGAATCAACAACGGAAGCATTTTTTTGCTGAGCGTAAAAATAGCCCAATGCAATGGTGTTGACTACGAAAACAAATCCGAGAAAAAAGGTTACTTTAGCCAAAAAGCTTCCCGGTCCTTTAGCCCCGAAAACCGATTCGTTGGAACCGCTGTATGCTCCCAAACCGATGCTTGAGCTTTTTTGTAGCAGTACCGCGATGGTGATCATAACGACCAAAACGATCTGCACGATGAGCAGTATACCTGTCATGTTAATCCTTGATTTTTAAAAAAGTTCGCGATTATAGCATAGTGTTTATAAGTCTCGAATGAAGCTTCCTTTTAAAAGAGTAGGACTAAAATACCCTTTTTAAACAAGGGAGAGAATGTGTGTTCAAAATGTACCCAAAAGAAAAAAGTCGCTTTTATGTTTGCTATGGTTGTTTCGTCCGTAGCGTATTATTATATTTTTTCGTGAT
>DLUI01000048.1:0-2728 GCA_002742695.1 Sulfuricurvum kujiense
CAAGATGCGTCAACCCTTTTGGAAAAATTTAATGCCTCGATCATGTTTGATCAAAAACTTTACCGTGAAGATATTGAAGGTTCTATCGCCCACGCCAAAATGTTGGCTCATCAAGGGATTTTAACCGATGAAGAGTCTACCTTGATTGAAAAAGGGATGGCGCAGGTACTCAGCGAAATCGAATCGGGTGTATTTGAGTGGAAAATCGGTGATGAAGATCTCCATATGGCGATTGAAAAACGTCTTACTGCGATTATCGGCGAAGCAGGAAAAAAACTTCATACCGCGCGTAGTCGCAACGATCAGGTAGCTCTTGATTTCCGCCGCTTTGTTCTTCGTAAAAACCGTGAGATTGTCGAACAGATCAAAGCACTTATGAGTGTTGTTGTTGACATCGCCAGAGATCACACTACGACGTTGTTACCGGGGATGACCCATCTGCAACATGCACAACCGATCAATTTCGCATTTCATTTACTGGCATATGCTTCGATGTTTAAACGTGATATTGAACGCTTTGAGAGCTCTGCTGTGCGTAATAATATCTCACCGATCGGATGTGCCGCACTTGCCGGAACACCGCACAATATCAACCGTGAAATGACGGCGAAAGAGCTTGGCTTTGATTCGGTGAGTATCAACTGTCTCGACACGGTGAGCGATCGTGATTTTGCACTGGAAATTTTATTTAATATCTCGACATTGATGATGCACATCTCCCGTTTGGCCGAAGAGATTATTATGTGGTCAAGTTACGAGTTTCGTTTTGTCGAACTTTCCGATCAGTATTCGACGGGTAGTTCGATTATGCCGCAAAAGAAGAATCCTGATGTTCCTGAGTTACTTCGAGGAAAAACGGGGCGGGTATTTGGTAACCTGATGGGACTTTTAACCGTGATGAAAGGGTTACCGCTAGCCTATAACAAAGATACCCAAGAGGACAAAGAGGGGGTATTCGACAGTGTTGAGACGGCTGAACTCTCCCTCGAAATTCTCCGCGAAGCATTGCGTACAATGACGATCAAACCTCAAAATATGGCTCGTGCATGTAAGCTAGGGCATCTATCCGCTACCGATTTGGCCGACTATTTGGTCGAGCACTGTGACGTTCCGTTTCGCGAAGCCCACCATATCACCGGACGCGCCGTTGCGCGTGCCGAAGTGCTTGGAATAGATTTGAGCGATATCGACTATGCTGAGCTTTATGCAATCGATGAGCGGATTAAGGAGGATGTTATCCCTTATTTGGCGATCGAGCACTCGATGAATGCCCGTACTTCCCAAGGGGGAACGGCGGAAATTCGTACGCTAGAACAAATCATCTATTTTGACCATTTTCTCAAGGATGTACAATGAAGATTACCGTTTCTCATCAGGATGCAATGCGCTTTGAAGCTAAAACAGAGAAGAGCAGTTTTATTATCGATTGCCCCCAAATCTCTCCGATCGAGTATTTTTTAAGCGGGATTATCACCTGCAGTGCGACCGATGTCGTGATGCTCCCTAAACAGCAGGGGTATGAGGTAAAAAATCTTGAAGTAAGCGGTGAAGTGGTTCGTAATGAGTCTGCACCGCGCAAGTTCAATGCGCTTCATCTTGAATATCGCTTTGATTCGAATGCGGACGATACACTCGCGGCGCGTTGGGTGATGGCGAGCTTGGAAACCTATTGTTCCACGATCAATACGATCCGTGATACGACAGCTATTAGCTATACGATCATCCATAACGGCACTGTGATTCGTGAAAATGAGAAGATGATCAGCGGCGGCGGAAGTGCTGTCGATTTCGGTACGTTGCAAGGGTGTAACGCCTAAGGATTAAAAGAAATCCTTAGGGTCAGCATCGGCAAAATGACCCCATTTGAGCTTTGCTCCGCCGAGGATATGAAAATGGAGGTGCCCCACCTCTTGCCCCCCGTTTTCACCGATATTGCTGATAATTCGGTAGCCGCTCTCATCAATTCCGCATGCTTTGGCGACCTCTTGCATAAACGTTGACATTCTCCCCATCACATCTCCGGGAATATCGTTGAAACTTTGATAATGCTCTTTCGGAATTGCCAAAACATGAACAGGTGCTTTGGGATTAATGTCATGAAACGCATAAAATTCGTCGTTTTCGGCAACGGCATTGGATGGGATTTCTTTGTTAATAATTTTACAGAAAATGCACATTTTAAACCTCTTTTTTTGTGCTATTGTAGCATATGGAAGATCGCTTGAAGCTATTTATAAAAGAGATTTGACTACAATATCCCCTAAATTGAAAGCACTTTCAGAAATAGTGATAACGTATTTAAAAGCTTTCAGAAAATCATCAATGGAGACTCTATTTTGCAAGAGTGGTATGACGCTATAAAATCGGCTGACTCGATTGATAAAATCGAAGAGATCCGAATCGCCGTTTTCGGAAAAAAAGGGATAATGAACGCTGAGTTCACCCGTATGAAAGATATTCCCGACGCGGAAAAAGGGACATTTGCCAAAGAGTTAAATATCCATAAAGAGGGATTGAATGCTCTTTTGGTCGATCGTAAACTTTTCTTGGCCATGGAACATTTGCAAGCGACGATGAGGGCGGAAGCGATTGACGTAAGTCTCTACTCCGCCACTACGGAACACGGGTCACTTCACCCTGTTATGGAGACGATGGATCGAATCGTGGAGTATTTCGTTGCGATGAACTTTTCGGTACAAACGGGTCCGATGGTGGAAGATGATTTTCA
>DLUI01000048.1:2851-11448 GCA_002742695.1 Sulfuricurvum kujiense
GGAGATGTCGAGGTTCGTTTCCGTCCGAGCTTTTTTCCGTTTACGGAGCCTTCGGCGGAAGTTGATATCAGCTGTATTTTCTGCGGTGGGGAAGGGTGCCGAGTGTGCTCTAAAACAGGATGGCTCGAAGTGCTCGGATGCGGTATTGTCGATCCGAACGTTTTTAAAGCGGTCGGTTATGAGAATGTCAGCGGTTATGCGTTCGGTTTAGGGGTTGAGCGGTTTGCAATGCTGATCCACCGAATCGGTGATTTACGCTCTTTGTTTGAGGGAGATACGAGATTATTGGAGCAGTTTAGATGATCGTAACAAAAAATTGGCTAAATGAATGGATCGATCTTACTGACGTAAGTACCGATTTGTTGCTAAAAACATTAAATTCGATCGGTCTAGAAGTAGATCGACATGACGTTGTCCGTGTTGCGGATGGAGTGGTTGTCGGATACGTCGAATCGTGTGAAAAACATCCTGATGCTGATAAACTTAATGTATGTCAAGTTAATGTCGGGAAAGAAGTGCGCCAGATTGTGTGCGGTGCTTCGAATGTTCGTGCAGGACTATACATTGCGTTAGCAACGGTCGGTGCGGAACTTCCCGGCGGCCTTAAGATCAAAGAAGCAAAACTACGCGGTGTCGATTCACACGGCATGATCTGCTCTGCTAAAGAGATTGGACTCCCCTCTATGGGTGAGGGAATTATGATCCTCGATGAGAGTATCGGTGAGTTGGTTATGGGTAAAAATCTCAATGAATACGGTGTATTCAATGATGATGTTATCGAGATTGAACTGACTGCCAATCGCGGTGATTGCTTGAGTATTTACGGAATCGCGCGTGATTTGCGTGCCGCATTGGCCCGTCCGCTTCGTGAGAAAAATGTTAAAGATAACCAAGAGGGGCGTTTGGGAATCGGACGTATTTTGCAACTGCAGCATACGGAAACCCTTAACACCGATTTGTTATTTGGTGCCGTAGAGGTTAAAGAACTCAGTGTCCCTTTGATTATCTCTCTCCGTTTGGCATTGGTCGATCAAGAGTACACAACAACAGTGGATGCACTTTTATTCTATGCGACACAAAGCACGGGGGTTATTTTACGAGCCTATCCGTTTGAAAAGTTCGGGGATGTTGAAAACAAAGGGGTCATTACCTTTGAAAATGATGAAAACGGCTATGCTGCCCTCTATGGCAAAGAAAAAGTTTCCGTTATCGGTGTCTCTCAAGAGAAAGAGGCACATTTTAGTGCAAATGAGGGGCTGGTTGTTATCGAAGCGAGTTACATTGCTCCGGAAGTCATTGCTAAAAAAATGGGAGAGAAAAAAATCCCTAGCTGTCCCCATTATTATCGTACGTCACGGGGAAGCGAACCCTCAATCGATATGGGTATCCGATACGCCGCAGAACTGTTTGAAAAATATTCGGCCTCGCAAGTGTACGGAGGAAATATAGAACTCACCAGTTCCTATGAACCCCGTATCATCAGTATGGTTGAGTCTGAATTCGAATCCTTTATAGGTCTTAAAATCGATAAAACACGAATTACCCAAATTTTCAAAAATCTCGGGATGGATATCGGAAAACCTAAAGGATCAACCTTTGCTATTTCGGTTCCTAAATTTCGTCATGATATCGTGAACAAACAAGACATTATCGAAGAGGTTGTCCGTATCGTCGGAATCGATAATATCCCTTCTAAGCCGCTTATTTTTGCGGAAGCAAATCAAATGAGCAGTGATTTGGCAGAGTATAAAAAAACACGAATGTATCGTCACCGTGCGGCGCAAAGCGGGTTTTACGAGTCTGTCCATTTCGTCTTTAATGAACGGATCCAAGTGGAAAAATTCGGATTTGTCTGTACCGAGAGTTCAAAAGAGCTTTTAAATCCGATCACCGCGACGTTTGATACTCTACGTCCTACCCTTTTGGTCGGACTTTTGAATTCGGCATCGGCGAATGTCAAAGTGAATCAAAAGAAAATTGCTTTGTTTGAAGCAGGGATGGTTTTTGATAGCGAGCGCCGCGAGTCAAAGCGTATCGGATTTATTGTATCCGGTCCTATGGAGAATGAAAAGATTTCCAATGCGGGTAAACCTGCCGTTATCGATTTTGCTTCTTTTACAAAGTTGATCGCGGATGTAGCGGGATCGTTTGAACTGGTATCGCATACCCCAAGCCACTCGTTAGCACATCCGTATGTGTGTGCAAAGGTAATGATCAACGGGAAAGAAGCGGGTGAATTGTTCCGCCTACATCCTCAAGTAGAGGAAGAATTTGACCTTGCCCAAACGTTTATGTGTGAACTCAAAACCGATTGCCTCCCATATGGACTGATCGAAGCGCAACCGTATTCGAAATATCAAGCCTCTTTTAGGGATTTGAGTATTTTGATCTCCAAAGCGGTGACGTATGAGAACATTAAAGCCGTGATCGAAAAACACGCCTCTGCGCAAGTAAGACGATTCTATCCGGTAGATCGTTATGTATCCGAGAGCTTGGGAGAACAGATGAGTCTTACCCTTCGTTTTGTCCTTCAATCGGATGAAAAAACACTCGAAGAAGAGGATATCAATGCTGCTATGGAGTGGATTCTCAGCGGTCTTAAAGATGAGTTGGGAGCAGGTTTGAGATGATGTCCGCCAAGGTTTATTCTGCACAGCCGTTCGAATTTAAAAGTGATGCGATTGCGCCCGATAAATCGATTTCGCACCGATGTGCGATGTTTTCTGTTTTAGCTGAAGGTGAGAGCAGAATTGAGAATTTTCTTCGCGCAGAAGACACCCTTAATACCCTCAAAATCGTCGGCCATCTTGGAGCAGAGATCACCGATGACGGGAAAATAATCACCATCCGTTCCAACGGGATACAGGAAACGCCCGAAATACTCGATTGCGGTAATTCGGGAACGGGGATACGTCTTTTTTGCGGGCTTCTCAGTTCGGCTAAGGGACATTTTGTCCTTACGGGTGATGAGTATCTTAAACGTCGTCCGATGAAACGGGTGACGCAACCGCTACGCTCAATCGGAGCAAAACTCGACGGACGCAATAACGGTGATCTGGCACCTCTCTCCATCCGAGGGGCATCCCTTAAAGCATTCGATTACGTCTCTCCTATCGCTTCGGCGCAGGTGAAAAGTGCGATGATGCTTGCCGCGCTTCGCTCCGATGGAGTGTGTACATTTCGCGAACCGGAGCTTAGCCGTGACCATACCGAGCGTATGTTGCGCGGGATGGGTGCTCGTGTTGAGATCAACGGACTTGAGACGAAAATATGGCCTCTTAATAAACCGTTAAAACCTCTTGATATTCGTGTTCCCGCCGATCCTTCCAGCGCCTTTTTCTTTGCGGTAGCGGCAGCTATCATCCCCGGTTCTTCTGCAACAATCGAAGGGGTTACCCTTAACCCCACCCGTATTGAAGCGTTTAAAGTGTTGGAGCGTATGGGGGCGAAAATCACTTATATACTCAATGATGAGCGGTATGAGCCGATCGGGACGATCAAAGTGGAATATTCCCCTCTAAAAGCGGTCACGGTGGAAGAGAATATTGCATGGCTCATTGACGAACTTCCGGCTCTCTCTATTGCTATGGCGTGTGCAGAGGGGAAAAGTGTTATCAAAAATGCCGAAGAGTTACGTGTCAAAGAGTCTGATCGTATTAAAACGGTCGTTGATAATTTGAACTTTTGCGGGATTGAAACCGAAGAGTATCCTGATGGATATGCTGTACTCGGAGGAGAGTTAAAATCGGCTGTCGTAAACAGTTACGGCGACCATCGTATCGCGATGAGTTTTTTGATAGCAGGGCTAAAATGCGGTATGGAGGTTGAGGATATCGAGTGTATTAATACCTCTTTTCCAAACTTTTTTGATCTTTTGGGGTTCTGTACGAGGGTCGAGAAATGAAAATCGAGTTGGCGGAGAGTTACGGGTTTTGTTTCGGAGTAAAACGGGCGATCAAAATTGCCGAAGAGAACCGAAATTCCGCAACGTATGGTCCGCTTATCCATAATGCCAATGAGATTGATCGGCTTAAAAACGATTTCAATGTCGCCCTCAGTGAAAATCTGGATAGTTTTAAAGCCGGAGATACGGCGGTAATTCGTACCCACGGTATCCCGAAACAGGAACTCTCTACCCTGAACGAACGTCACGTTAATGTAATTGATGCCACATGCCCGTATGTGACCAAACCGCAGCAAATTTGTGAGGAGATGAGCTCTCAGGGGTATGATATCGTCATCTTTGGTGATGAAGCACACCCTGAGATTAAAGGGGTTAAGAGCTATGCCAAAGATAATGTGTACGTCGTCAACAGTCCTGATGAAATTGATGCACTCCGCTTGCGGGAAAAAGTTGCAACCGTGGCGCAAACCACCCGTAAAGTGGAAGAGTATCAGCAAATCGTCGGCAAATTAATGGCGACCCATAAAGAGGTGCGTGTTTTTAATACCATCTGTAATGCAACCTTTGATAATCAAGATGCCGTGCGTAAACTGGCACAACAAGCCGATGTTATGATTGTTATCGGAGGGAAAAACTCCTCTAATACCAAGCAACTGCATTCGATTGCTAAAGAGTATTGCCCAGAGAGTTATCATATCGAGAGCCAAGAGGATTTACAATCGGAGTGGTTTAACGGTAAAAATTTTTGCGGTATCAGTGCAGGAGCTTCTACTCCTGATTGGATTATTAATCAGGTTATTGAAAAAATAAGATCCATTACCGTTTAATACAATGAGATTCATTTTTGTACTACTCATTTTAGTTTCATCAGGGTGGTCACAAAAAAATCTTGAAAAGGTATCCATTCAGCTTGATTGGAAATTTCAGTATGAATTTGCGGGATTTGTAGCGGCAAAAGAAAAAGGGTTTTACCGCGATGCCGGATTGGATGTTGATCTAAGAGAGTACCACAACAGTGTGGATACGGCATCTGATATAATCAACCGTAAAGCCACCTACGGTTCGTATAACAGCAGTATAATTATTTCAGGGGGGAAGCCGGCACCTGTCGTATTGCTTGGAACGTACTTGCAGCGTTCTCCTCTCGTATTCGCCGTCCGTAAAGGGATTAACAATCCTGCTGATTTAGTTGGTAAGAAAATTATGGCTACGAAAGACGAGTTTCGATCTTCCTCTCTTGGATTGATGCTCAACCACTTCGAAATCACACCTGCAAATGCAACTTTTTTGCTCCATTCTTTTGATATACACGATTTTATTAACGGAAAATGCGATGCTATTACCGTCTTCCGCTCGAATCAATTGTATGAACTGGATCGTTTGAATATTCCTTATACGGTTATCGATCCGGCAGATTACGGATTTGTAATGAGTGCTGTAAATGTTTTTACGTCACGGAATGAAGCCCTTGAAAATCCTGAGCGGACACAAAAATTTATTGAGGCAACCAATCGTGGGTGGCAATACGCTTTGGACCATCCAGATGAAATTATTAATTTACTCCTGAAAAAATACAAGACCGGAAAATCCAGGGATGCGCTTGTATATGAGTACAAAGTGACAAAAAAATTGATGATGACCGATTTTTATCCGATTGGTCAGGCCAATGAAGAGTTGACCGTTCGAGCCTATAAACAACTGGTTCAGTCCGGAAGGCTCTTAGGCGATCAGAAGCTCGGAAAATTTATGTTTCAAGAGATTATTGCTTCGAACAATGACGTTCAGATGACGACGGTTCAGAAACACTATTTGCTGAACAAGAAAAAAATCGTTATGTGCGTCGATCCCGAATGGTATCCGTTTGAGGCGATTCGTGAGGGGCGTCATATCGGGATCGCTGCGGATGTGATGAGAGAGTTTGAAAAGCGGCTCGGGGTTCCTATCGAATTTCATCCTGTCGAATCGTGGGAAGAGTCGATTACTCTTGCGAAAAAACGGGAATGCGATATTTTTTCCCTTGCATCAAGTACCCCAGAGAGACTCCACTACATGGATTTTACTTCACCGTATGTGACGTTGCCTATCGTGATGGCTACAAAGATGGATAAACCGTTTACGGAAGATATTACATCTTTGGGAAATGTTAAGTTAGGTTCCGTAAAAGGGTATGCGATAACGGAACAGTTAAAAACACACTATCCTGATCTTAACCTCGTTGAAGTAGCCTCTATCACGGACGGTCTTAACCGCGTTGAATCAGGTGAATTATACGGCTATATCGATAATCTCATGGTTGTCTCTTCGTACATCCAAAAAGAACATACCGGAATGTTGAAGGTATCATTGCGGTTAAAAGAGAAGGTCGAGTTGTCAGTGGGAACCCGAAATGATGAACCGATTTTGAAAGATATCTTTGAAAAATTAGTTTTGGGTATTGATCCTATCTTGATGCAGCGTTTTTATAACCGTTATACAACAGTTATAAGAGAACAAAACCCCTATGGGATTATTGCTCTTAGCGTACTCGCATTGGTTGCCATGATCAGCGCATTAATGATTGGATGGAATTATCTGCTTCGTAAAAAAGTGCGTTTGGAAGTGGCAAAAAATCTTCGGATTAAAGATCAGCTCTATCAAAAAGCGAAACAAGCTGAAATCGGTAATCTGATTGCCAATATTTCCCATCAATGGCGTGAGCCCCTCTCGAAACTCAGTTCACTCAATCTTCTCACCATTGCCAAGATAAGAATGGGGCAGCCAATAGAAAACGAGTGGCTTTTAGAGCAGTCTCAAAAGATCGAAAATACGATTGATTTTATGTCTCATACCATGCAGAACTTTTTAGAATTTTACAAACAAAACAGTGTTAAAAGTGATTTTTCTGCGTATGATTCGATAGAAAGTTCTATCTCTATCATTGAAACAAAAATTCTCGATTTGGGGATTCATGTGGTGATAGAGGGGGAAGATAGCGTATTAAACGGAGTTAAAAATGAATGGATGCAAGTTTGGCTCAATCTTTTAAATAATGCGGTTCAGGTATTTTCAGAACGAAAGATCGAGAATCCGACGATACGGATTGAGTTAAATCCGAATCGAATTATGTTTTGCGATAACGGCGGCGGGATGGATTTAGGAATATCTTCAAGTGGGCTAGGTTTGCCGATGTGTAAGGAGATAGTTGCAAAATACGGTGCTCGTCTGGAATTGAATAATACAGATGTCGGTTTATGCGCTACGGTTGTTTTGCGATCTGTTTGCGATATGAAGAGGTAATAATAGCGAATATTATTTGAATCAGGGGATCAACACTATGGCAACAGGATTGGAGTGGAGCGAAGAGTACCGACTCGGAATTAGCGGGATTGATGCTCAGCACGAACATCTTTTTGAGATCGTGGGGCGGATTGCAGCACTCGATGCGCTCACTTCGACCAAAGAGGAACTCAAGGCCATTTTAGGAGAACTTAACAGCTATATGAGCGAGCATTTTCGCGATGAAGAAATCTATATGAGACGGATCGGTTTCCCTGCATACGAGTATCACCGAAATTTACACCATGAAATTATCGAATTTGTAAACCAATCGATCACGACTTCTCCGACGCTGGCTATGATTCGTACCAAACTTAAATTTATTATCAAAAAAGCACTGATCGATCATATCGTTACCGAAGATATGAAATACAAACTCTACGCAGAAACCCTCAAAGATTATGTTGACGAATGTACGGTTGAATTGGATTAAAGTTTAAACCGATACCCGAGATCAGGAATTGTATAGATAAACGTTTTTCCAAATCGACGGCGGATTCGGAGGATAAAGTTGGTCAGTGCAGAATCACTCATATCTTCAAATTCCCATACGGCTGATTGAATCATATCCTTGGTGATTAATCGGTCTCTATTGTGGGCTATCAACTCCATAAGAAGGGATTCCTTTTTATTCAGAGAGAGATTCTCCCCCTCTTTTATGAGTATTTTGTTTTCAGTATCAAAATACCACCCCTCTTTGAGTTCTATTTTTTGCATTTGATTTAACCCTAGCTTTTCACTGCATTGTTCTAGTGCTTGAATCAACTCATCGTATTTGATTGGTTTGAGGAGATAGGCTGTAAGTCCCAACGGAATCGAACGCAATAAAAAATCTTCGTCTTTGTGTCCGCTAATGATTAAAATCGGTATTTGAACGTTTGTGCTCCGAATTTTACGGATAAAATCGAGACCGTTTTCATTTTTGAGTTTAATATCGCTGATGATGATATCAATATGCGATTTCTCAAAGAGTAATGCAGCCTCTGCCAAGGTAGTAACATGATGCACTTTTTGGACAAAGATGTTGAGCAAGCTGGTTGCATTTACTGCTAACTCAGCATTGTCTTCGAGAAAGAGAATTGTTTTGTCTTTAAGCCGTTCAAGAGTATTCACCGCTGGATAGTCCTATTTAGAATAATATAAATAGCAGTTTATCAGACTGACATCGTAAATATATCGTAAAAGATAGAAGGTTGTATTTATAGATAATAAATCAAAAATCAAGCATTTTTTCGCTATAATCAGCCAATTTTTAGTTACAAGGGATAGGCATGGCTTTCGATAACGAATCGTTCGAAGAAGAAAATTTTGCTGAGATGTTAGAGGCATCTTTCAAAGAGCAAGAATCTACACGCATTACAGAAGGTGAAGTAGTAGA
>DLUI01000064.1 GCA_002742695.1 Sulfuricurvum kujiense
TACAGTACCGGATTGGATGCAAACCATGGGTTCTGTATTCTCGGTTGTATTGATTCTCCCATCATGGGGTTCTGCGATCAATATGCTCCTTACGATGAAGGGTGAATGGCAACAAGTTGCTAGCAGTCCATTGATCAAATTCATGATCTTGGCTTCTACATTCTATATGTTCTCTACTCTTGAGGGTCCGATTCAAGCGATCAAATCAGTTAATGCTTTGGCTCACTTTACGGACTGGATCGTTGGTCACGTTCATGACGGTGTTCTTGGTTGGGTTGCATTCATGATTATGGCTGCACTTTTCCATATGGCTCCACGTGTATTCAAACGTGAGATTTATTCTAAATCGTTGATGAATACACAATTCTGGATTCAAACTCTCGGTGTTGTTTTGTATTTCACATCTATGTGGATTGCAGGTATTACACAAGGTATGATGTGGCGTGCGCACGATGAATTCGGTAACCTTGCTTACTCATTCATCGATACGGTAACCGTATTGCATCCGTATTACACTATTCGTGCTGTTGGTGGTACATTGTACCTCGTAGGTATGTTCTTGTTCGCGTACAATATGTACAAAACAATGACAAGCTCTCGCCGTGTTGAAGAGAGTGAACTTCAAAACGCATCGCCTATGGGCGCATAATAAGGAGGGGAAAAAATGTTTCACTGGTTAGAAAAACACCCGTTCTTTTTCGCGGTAGCGATTTTCGTTACCATCGCGTTTGCGGGGCTTATTGAAATTTTGCCAAACTTTGCGCAAGCATCTCAACCGGTTGTAGGGACTAAACCTTACACTACGTTGGAGCTTGCAGGTCGACATGTTTATATTAAAAACAACTGTATGGGATGTCACTCTCAACTCATTCGTCCGTTTAAATCTGAAACTGACCGTTACGGTCACTACAGCTTGAGCGGTGAATACGCGTATGACCGCCCATTCCTTTGGGGTTCAAAACGTACCGGTCCGGATTTGATGCGTGTAGGTAACTACCGTACAACGGATTGGCACGAAAATCACATGAAAGATCCTGCAGCAGTAGTTCCGGGTTCAATCATGCCGGCATATCGCTGGATGTTCAAAAATGCAGCGGATATCGATACTGCGTATGCTGAACAAATTACCGTAAATAAAGTGTTTAAAACACCTTATAACACTGAAATTCCAATGGCAGACGGCACAAAAGCAACTGTACCATTGGCAGCGACAGTAGATGAAGCAAAAGCAGCAGCTCTCGAAGAGGCAAAAGTGATTGCAGCAGATATGAAAGATCAAGATGTTAAAGATGCGGTAGCAGCGGGTCAAATCCCTGAAATCGTAGCAATCATTGCTTATCTTAACAGTTTGAAATAAGGGAGAAAGCGTGGATCTCGGTACACTTCAAGCGTATGCTTACTTTTTCTTCGTTGCGTTTTTAGTGGTGGTACTGTACTCGTACATTTATCACCTCTACAGCTCGCAATGGAAAGGGAAGCGCGATTATGAAAAGTACGGAAATATCGCGCTCCACGACGATGTTACCGATCAACCGATCGAAACAATCTCGAAAAACGATGATAAAAAAGTAGGAGGCATAAATGAATAAGACAGTACTTGCTGCTATCATAGTTGTAATTGCAATGCTTGGCTTTACCTATGTCGCTGTCGGAATGGCCGGCGGTATGGGTGGAGAAGGTGACTGGGTTAACAAACTCGCCGTATTGGGTGCAGTTGTTCTCGTTATCGTTACATCTTTTGTAGTTACCAAATATGTTCGACAAATGCAAAATGATCGCGCTGGCGGTAAATTGGCAGATGAAAACTGGGATGGAATCGGAGAATATAAAAACGAACTTCCTTTTGGATGGGCGGTTATNNCTAAAAGAGATGGGTGGATCAATCTTTATCGTTCAATGTGCACCGTGTCACGGTCTACAAGCAGACGGTATCGACGGTAAAGCGGCGAATTTGAATGTACGTTTGGAAGAAAAAACAGTTAAACACGTTATTAACAATGGTCAAGGTATGCTAGGATTCCCGGCTCCGATGCCAGATCGTAACGGTTTGATGAATGTTAATACCAATGCATTGATTACCGATGCTGAGATTGATGCAGTTGCTAAATATGTAGCTGGCGGAATGAAAGGCACTGAAGGTGCTGACGTATTTGCCGGTACTTGTGCTGCGTGTCACGGAGCTGATGGAAAAGGTATGGAGATGGTTGCGCCTAGTATTGCGGAATTCAATCCAACACTTGTTGCAGACGTTCTTAAACACGGTAAAAAAGGTGCTATCGGTGCAATGCCTGCATTCAACAACTTGACAGAAGCTCAAGTTAAAGCGCTTGGTGCTTATGTCACCGATCTTAGTAAGTAAGGAGAGCCGAATGGAAAATCGTAGTATTTTTGCATTAGACGGTATCACCGGTATGTTGATCGCGACTGTATTGCTTCTCTCTATTCTCGCCGGTTTAACCGTGTGGGGATTGGGTGTTCAACAAGGCAGTGCAGCGAACTATTACCAAGTTGAAAATGAAAAAGACATCAAGATGTTCAGCACAGAAAATGCTACACATCGTGTTGATGTAAAATAAGGGGTTTAGTATGGCAAGTATCATGGATAAACTCATCACAATCGCATTAGTGGTTTCTGCAGCGGTAACGTTGTGGGCGGTGATAACACCAAATCACCTTTACGTCGGTTAAGGGTAGCTTTTGTTACTCTCACGAGGGCTAGCGGCCCTCACCCTCACCATTTTATTCTCACTTTCTCTTCATGCTGAATATTTATATAAAGATGATGTTGTCAAAAATCCTCAGTTTTCTGAGCAAATTAATGCCATCGGTGCGGAACTCAAAGCTAAAACGGGCGTGTCGCTCTATTTGGTTATGGTACGTGATACGGAAGAAAATCAGAGCATTGCCGATTTCGAAAAACAACTCTCAACAGAGCTCAAAGAGCCTGCGGTAATTATGACGTTTATCGAACTCAAGCAAAAAGTTGATATTTTGGCGCGTCCCGTCTCTTTATACGAATATTTTAACAAATCTCAGGTATTAAGTCCGAATGCAACCTTTATGGGCTCAGTAGTGAGTGCCGTGATGTTTGCACGCAGTTTTGATGAAGCTTCAGAATTGATTGGCAATCGCGGCGGGACTATCTTGCCGATTTTGGCAGAACGTGCCAAGGGGGCTGAAATTGTCTCTAAATACTCCGTCGCGATGTTCAACGGCTACAGCGATGTTGCCGAGCAGATTGCTGCTAAACATAACGTTACCTTAAGTTCATCTGCGGGTAGCGGAAGTAAAAACTTCATTGATATTTTACGAGTAATCTTTTACGGTATCATTCTTTTTGCTATTTTTAAATATCTACGTGGGAAATTCTTACGTAAAAAAGAGGAAACCGAGAATGTTTAAAAACCCCGGAACGAAGTGGCCGATTATCATTGGACTCTCTATTGTCGGTGTTATCGGTGCATGTGTGTGGACGATAAAGGTTGCACTCAATAATCCGGTCGAATTGTCCAATTACGGGATGCAGGGTTATCATGACTATGATGCCAATGCAAACGAAATTATCAACGCGAAGATTGCGTTTGATCAAAACTATACGATTGCCTTTTTAACACCTCAAATTAGTGAAAAAGGCTCAATCCTTGAGTACCAAGTGAGTGATAAATCAGGCAATGCCGTTAATGATGCAAAGGTTGAAATTATCCTCACACGTCCGGATATTAAAGAGTTCGATATGAATCTCAGCAATCCAAGTGTGGTAGAGGGGAAATATACTTTTGCTCCTATCGATCTTCCTAAAGCGGGTCGATGGGACATCATGGCAAAAGTCTCTGTGGGAACCATGCAACGGTACTATAACCTCAAAGCGGATACCCGCAACCCGATCATTTCTGAGTTTTAATCTTCATAATCGTATCTTCTCCCCTTTAGGGGAAATTCACTACAATAGCCTTTATTTAAAATTACCTGTTTATTCCCGAATCTCCAAGTGGGCAGTAGGTAGAAAATCGAGGAAAAACTCTGTATGACTAGAGAATGTATTGTATATCCGACCGCACGGTGTGTTCGTGAAGCGGTTGCAGAGTGCAGTGAGGGATTTCTCCCCCATACCATGACGATGGGAGAGTTTCTCGCGCGTGCCTATGTCTCGGTAGGAAAAATCGTTCCGGATGAGGATTTACGCCTGTTGGCCATGCATGAAGCATCCGATTTTTCCGCTTTTAGCGCATTGAATATCGAGCGTAATTTTTTCACATTTATCCAAAATTCAGAATATCTGTTCCGTTTTTTCGAAGAGCTCTCTTCTGAATGTGTCTCAGTAGAGACCCTTCAGTCCGTCGATGTCTACGGTGAATATGAAGAGCATATCACAATTTTGAAACGGCTCCGTGAGCGTTACGGCGAGATATGCGCTCGTGAGGGGTGGGCAGATAGGATATTCAACTCCGAGCACACAACTATACAGCACGATTTTTTACGCAATTTTGATTCAATCACGATTGTGGTTGAGGGGTATTTGAGCCGTTATGAGATCGCCTTGTTGAGAGAGTGTGCAAACCATATAGAACTGATTTTCCTTTATAACACAACGGCGTATAACCGCAAAATGACGGCACGCTTCGAGGAGATAGGATTTGAACTGAGTGAGGGACGAGAGTATCGGTTGTCTCTGAGTGAACTTCGTATTATTGCTGAAATGCCGCTTCCTAGCAATCGCTCGCTCACGTGTGAAGTGTTTCATACACGCCTCGCTCAGATAGGATTTATCAAAGCCTCTGTTGAAACATTTGTGGAGGAGGGGATAGCACCGGAAAAAATTGCGGTAGTACTCCCTGATGAAGATACCGCGCAGATGTTAAAGGAGTTTGATACCGAAGGGAATTTCAACTTTGCGATGGGGGAGCCGTTTAGCAATAGCGTCCTCTATAAAGAGTTGGAGAGCATTACCCTGTATCTGGATGAAGCGAGTGTGTTAAACCGTGAACGGATTCGCAATATCAAAACAACGACTCTTGATTGGTTTAAATCTCATTACAACCAAAAATTTCAGTTTGTACAACTCGAGGAGATGATTCAACTCTTAGAGGGTGCGGAGGAGGGCTCGGTGGAAGTCGTTCGTGATGAACTGCATCGGTTCAGCCACCTTTCTCATGCGCTGGAGCAGATGGATTTTCGAGCGGTGTTTCGGATTTTTATGAATCGCTTGCGTCAGCAGAGTATCGATGACGTGCGCGGAGGGAAAATTACCGTCATGGGGCTGTTAGAGACACGTGGCGTTGCGTTTGACGGTGTGGTAATCGTCGATTTTAACGAAGGATACGTTCCCCACAAGAGTGAAAAGGATCTCTTTCTGAACACCAAAACACGAGAATATGCGGGGCTTCCGAGTGCGCATGACCGTGAATCGCTCCAAAAGCATTACTACTCGATCCTTTTTAACCGTGCCTCAAAAGTGGTGATCGGATGTGTTCAAAATGCCGAGTCGGTGCCGTCACGCTTTTTACTCCAACTGGGGATCAAGAGTATCCCTGCCCGTTACCGTTTTGAGGAGGTTTTATTTCCCCCTGCGAGGTTTAACGAGCGGACTGTCGATGCGATAGAGAGTGAGTACGATTTTACGGTTCAGCCCCTCTCCGCAAGCGGGATTAAAACATTTTTAACCTGTAAAAGGGCGTTTTACTATCGCTATATTGCCCATCTTCGTGATCACGAACTGCCGCGCGATCTCTCACAGGAACGTGATATCGGGAATGCGCTGCACAGCGCACTGGAGCAACTTTTCACCCAAAGAGACCGCTATACTTCGGCGGCGCAGATCAAAGAGGCGCTTCGTGCGCAATGGGAAGTGGAGAAAGCGGATGATCCATTGGAGCGCTATATGAAGCGGCTATGGATCGATAAGCTAGATCCTTTTTACCGCAGTGAGGCAGAGCGTTTTAGCACGGGTTCACATGTCCTCTATAACGAGAAGGATAGCAGTGTGAAGATCGAGGGAATTACCCTGATGGGGAGAATCGATCGGATTGATGAAAACAACGCTCTCTTGGAAGTGATCGACTATAAAAGCGGTAAATATCCCGATACGACCAAAGAGCCCAAAGAGGAGGATGTTGATTATCAGCTGAGTGTTTATGCCCTTCTTGCGGGAGAACTGGGAAAGGTTGGACGATGCGGCTATTATGATCTAGGAAAAGGGGAACTCAAATTTGAGCAGTTCTTGGAGGAAAAAATTGCCAAACTGCGAGAGATATTAGCCTTTATGGCCTCCGAGAAAGTATGGAATTGGGAGATGTGTGAGGATCTGAGCCGATGCCGCCACTGCCCTTATACCTATCTCTGTCATCGGGAGGTAATGCGTGGAATTTGAACCCTTTTTGGCCTATGAGGCGAGTGCGGGGAGCGGTAAGACCTTTAACCTCGTTGTCCGTTATTTGAGCCTCCTTTTTATGGGTGAGAACCCATCTTCCATTGTTGCCCTTACGTTTACCAATAAAGCGGCAAATGAGATGTTGGAGCGGATCCTCCTCACCCTCGAAGAGTTGCCTACGCGGAGCGAGCTTTCTCATATAGCGCGTCTCAGCGGGATCGATGAAGCGACGATACTGCAAGAGCGTCCCAAAATTCTTGCGCGATTTCTCCGCTCTGATATTCAAATCTCTACGATTGATAAATTCTTCGGTCGAATTTTACGGAAATTTGCCCTTAATGCGGGGCTGATGCCCACCTTTAAAACAGTTCAGAATCATCATGAGAGCGCACTTTTGGAGCGATTTTTAAACGAGGTGGAGGTATCTCGCTCTTCCGAGGCATTGGTACACCTCTCTTTATTGAGCGACAAGCGGCTCAGTGATTTGTTTACCCTCCTCTCTACCCTCTACTCCAAATACAAAGAGTTAAATTTGGAAGCGTATGAGGGGACTGAAGCTCCGGAAGAGTCGATGGTGTATGCCTTTGAGTTGGCAGGGGAACTCTCACGGTTGGTGTTATCCAAACCCCTGAGCGAGCGTGCCCAAAAAACGATGCAGATTGAGAGTTTTGAAGATCTCTTAGGAAAGACGTGGCTTATGAAGCCGAGTTTGGAGTATTGGGATTTTAAAAAAATCTATGAGCCACGTATGGATGAACTGCTCCGAGAGATTCAAACTGCGGTAGCTTCTCAGATGCGTCGTCGTGAAGTGCTCTATTTTAAAGAGTTGTTGAGTATTTTGAAACTCTACATCAAGAGCCGTCACTCTATGGCGTTGCAGAGCAATGAACTGAGCTTTGACGATATCACCCTCAATGTACATACGCTGCTGCGGGAAAAACTGGAGAGCGAGTTTCTCTATTTTCGCCTAGATTCACGTCTCAAACACCTTCTTCTCGATGAATTTCAAGACACCAGTGTCATCCAGTTTGATATTCTTCGCCCGCTGATTGAAGAGATCCGCTCCGGTATCGGG
>DLUI01000039.1 GCA_002742695.1 Sulfuricurvum kujiense
AAAATTAACGAAGGTAAGTTTCGAGAAGATCTTTATTATCGCCTTAACCCCATCCCCCTCAATATCCCGCCGCTGCGTGAACGGCGCGAAGAGATCCTCTCGATAGCCGAAGCGGCTCTGGAGCGCTATTGCACTCAGTACAGTTACGAGTCCAAAGCCTTTACGACATCGGCACGCAACGCGTTAATGAACTACAACTGGCCTGGAAACATTCGTGAACTTATCTCCGTCGTTGAACGTTCAGCGATTTTAAGTGACGGAGAGGTTATTGATACCGAAGACCTCTTTTTAGAAGCGCGTGGATTAGGTCGAATATAAGTCGGTATTCGATATAATCGCGAAAAAATATTCACGGGTGATCCCATTCATCCCCAAGGAAAGACTCCTATGAAACTTTATAACGTTGCGATTGTCGGTGCCAGCGGTGCCGTCGGAGAAGAAATTTTACGTATTTTCGAAGAGATCGATTTCCCATTAAACAAACTTGTCCCGATGGCAAGTGCACGAAGTGCAGGAAATACGGTTACATTCAAAGATCACGACCTCGTAATCAAAGAGTTGACCCCTACCGTTTTTGCCGAAGAAGAGATCGAAATCGCCCTCTTTAGTGCCGGCGGAAGCGTATCGGCAGAATTTGCCCCTTACGCCGCAGAAGCGGGAGCCGTAGTCATCGATAATACGAGTCATTTCCGTATGTATGAGGACGTCCCTCTCGTCGTTCCTGAAGTGAACCCCGAAGACATCGCCCAATGGCGTAACCGAGGTATCATTGCCAATCCTAACTGTTCTACCATCCAAATGGTTCAAGCCCTTAAGCCCCTCGATGATGCCTATGATTTACAGCGCATCGATGTCAGTACTTATCAAGCGACTTCAGGTGCGGGTAAAACGGGGATGGAAGAGCTTGTAGAGCAGATGCAAGCCTTTTTCGCGTTCAAACTCGATGATATGGAACCGAAAAAATTCGCTCACCGTATCGCACTCAACGCTATTCCACAAATCGATTCGTTCACCGATAACGGCTACACCAAAGAAGAGCTCAAAATGGTGAACGAAACCCAAAAAATTATGCACAAAGATATCGAAGTGAGTGCAACATGTGTCCGTATCCCGACGCTTCGCGGTCATGCGGAAACCCTTACCCTCACGTTTGACGGTGCAGTGGATGCTAATGAGGCACGCGAACTTTTGAGCAAAGCACCGAATATTATCGTTTTGGATACCCCAAGCGAGAGCATCTACCCGATGCCATCACTCTGTATGGATCAAAATGAGACATTTGTAGGACGTATCCGCAATGATATCTTCCGTGACAATGTTCTTCACATGTGGGTTGTTGCCGATAACCTTCGTGTAGGTGCTGCAACCAATGCCGTACGAATCGCCCAAAAATGGGTAGAGATGCAAGGAGAATAATATGAGTTTCATTGAAACATTGTTCGAAAAAGGGCTTTGGAGTTCACGTTTCATCATCATCTTAGCCGTCGTGTTTGGATTACTGGGTGCTATTGTGCTATTTGCTATTGCCAGTTTTGATATTTTTTACACGACATCGTATGTTATTAATACCTATGTGACCCATGCACACCCAGAGGGGTTCCATGAAACAGTTGTCGGCGGCATCATCGGTGCGGTTGACTTGTACCTTATCGGTGTCGTTATGATCATCTTCTCGTTCGGTTTATATGAGCTTTTCATCTCCGATATCGACCCGGCAAAAGATGAACACGGCAAAGAAAACCAACTTTTGGCGGTTCATTCACTCGACCAGCTTAAAGATAAAATTTCCAAAGTTATCGTGATGGTACTCGTCGTCGGCTTTTTCCAAAAAGTGGGACATACCGTATTCACGGGAGCATTAGAGCTCCTTTATCTAGCACTCTCGATCACAGCCGTTGCCGTCGGTCTTTATTTTTTGAGCAAAGTAGGTCACCATGAGTAAGATTTTCGTTGATGCGTGTTTCGGTAAAGAGACTCCGTATACCCCAGTTTGGATGATGCGCCAAGCGGGACGCTATCTCCCTGAGTATATGGAAGTGCGCAAACGTGCCGGAAACTTCCTCAACCTTTGCCACGCCCCTGACATGGCTGCGGAAGTCACCATTCAGCCTGTAGATCTCGTCGGAGTTGATGCGGCGATTTTGTTCAGCGATATTTTGGTCGTTCCGAATGAAATGGGGATGAAACTCGACTTCATCAAAGGGGAAGGTCCCGTTTTTGAAAAACCGATTGCAACCGAAGAAGATTTGAATGAACTTATCGGCGGTGAAGAAGCAGCGTCTAAACTCACGTATGTCTATGAAACCATCAAAATCTTGCGCACACAGCTCGATGCGCGCGGCGATAACAAAGCCCTTATCGGATTCACGGGGGCACCGTGGACACTCGCAACCTATATGATCGAGGGGCAAGGGACAAAGACGTATAACATCTGTAAAAAGATGATGTACTCTAACCCTGAACTTCTCCACAAAATTCTCCGTAAAGTGACCGATGTAGTCAAGCTCTACATGGAAAAACAGATCCAATCGGGGATCGATGTCGTCCAAATCTTCGACAGCTGGGCTGCGGCGATCGAACCGAGTAAATACGATGAGTTCTCATGGAGCTACATGGTCGAAATCGCTGAGTACCTCAAAGAGAAATACCCTCATGTTCCTGTCATTATGTTCCCAAAAGGGATCCCAGCCTTTTTGGATAAAGTCTACGGAAATTTCGATGTTTTCGGTGTCGACTGGAGCACCCCTATGGCACTTGCGAAAGAGAAACTCGGGGATCGCTATGTCCTTCAAGGGAACATGGAGCCGTGCCGTTTGTACTCAAAAGAGCAAACGACCGCGTGTGTTGAAGCGATCCAAGAGATTATGGGTGGCCGTCGTCACATTTTTAATCTCGGTCACGGGATTCTTCCCGATGTTCCGGTTGAAAATGCGCAACACTTCGTTCGCGAATGCCAAAGAGTAAGTAAAAAATAATGTCTTCCATCTTCGGTCCTGTCCACTCGCGACGTTTCGGTACATCGCTCGGGATCGACCTATCCAGTTCGGGTAAACAATGCAATTTTGACTGTCTCTACTGTGAGCTCGCCCCTGCGCCCGCAATGGCACACCAGCACACCATTACTCCCAAAGAGAGCATCATCGCCGATTTAAAAGAGTCACTCTCAAAACACCCCTCTATTGACGTTATAACCATCACCGCAAACGGTGAACCGACAATGTACCCCCATCTTGATACCCTTGTTGATGAAATCAACAAAATCAAAGGTGATATTCAAACGCTCATCCTCTCTAACAGTGCTTGCTTGAATGAGCCTGAAGTATTCACTACCCTTTTAAAATTTGACCAAGTCAAACTCTCACTCGACGCAGCCACCCCCGAAACGTTTAAAAAAATCGATCGCCCTGCCGAGGGGATTGAAATCAGCAGAATCATCGAGAGCATCACCCGATTTTCACATGCATTTGAGGGAAAATTGTTTTTAGAGATATTGTTTGTCAAAGGGGTCAATGATTCACTAAGCGAGACAGAAGCACTTGAGCGTGCCCTGCTCCCAATCTCTTGTGATCGTATCGATATCGGTACCATTGACCGCCCTCCTGCTTATCCCGTACAGGGATTGAGCTTTGAGGAGCTCTATCTCCTCTCTTGCCGTTTTGATCCTACATTGCCGATTCATATCGTATCCCGTACTCATGCCGCCGCAAGCCCAAGCAGCTACAGCGATGAGGAGATTCTTACTACCCTTGATAAACGCCCGCTAACGATGGATGATATCGATGCCCTTTTCGACAGTGAGTCAAAAAAACGATTTACTGATCTCCTAAATCAAGGCAAAATTGCCCAAATTGAACGTTCAAACGTAAACTTTTTCTCCCCTTCCGAAAATATTCACCGGAAACGCTCTAAATAGCCCCATTTTTTATTGACAATCAACGTAACATAGCGTATAATTGCGCCCTCATAAACATTCCGGATTAGCTCAGCGGTAGAGTAGGTGACTGTTAATCACTTGGTCGCTGGTTCGAATCCAGCATTCGGAGCCACTTTATGATACGTTTTCAATTTTTACGTTCCGGATTAGCTCAGCGGTAGAGTAGGTGACTGTTAATCACTTGGTCGCTGGTTCGAATCCAGCATTCGGAGCCACCCCCCCCCTTCTCTTAAACAACTCACACTTTAACGTATTTTATTCGTCTCAGAATCATAATGATCACAAGAATACCCTCTAAAGCCCTCTATCAACCGAATAATATTTTTAATCGGCGTCGGGTTAAATAAACGACGAATCTGATGGTTATTGACACAATCTTCACAACGGCTTATCACACAATGGATTGCAATACTGACAACCAAGATGGGCTGAGAGGGAGAGGTTTGTATAATATGATCCACACATTGCTGACCGTTTTCAATCCCATGGTCAACCACGACAACATCATAGGTATCTTTTTGATAGGAGATAAAGACTTCACCCAAACTAGATGCGGTGTCAACAGTACAATTTGTTATAGCATCTTCTAAGAGCATTTTTCGGGTTTGGAGCTGAAATCCGACTTGGTCAATAATTAGTATTTTCATAACCGTATTATCGCGAAATTAGCCTCAAAGTTGATTAAATCGGCCTATAATCTTTTTTGACTATAATTACATTAATAAAAGAGAGAGTGGGGTTATATGAAGGGGATTATCTTAGCCGGCGGTAGCGGTACACGTCTCTATCCGATTACCAAAGGGGTCAGCAAACAGCTCGTCCCCATTTACGATAAACCGATGATCTACTACCCTCTCTCCGTACTTATGCTTGCCGGAATCACGAAAGTGCTTATCATCTCTACCCCAACCGATCTTCCCCGCTTTGAAGAACTCTTAGGAGACGGAAGCGATATCGGGATGCGTTTTGAGTATTGCGTCCAACCCTCACCTGATGGATTGGCTCAAGCATTTATCCTCGGTGCCGATTTTATCGGTAATGACGATGTCTGTCTCGTTTTAGGTGATAATATTTTTCACGGACACGGTCTTATAAAAATGCTCGCTCAATCCGTTCGCAATGTCACGGAAGAGAACAAGGCGACGGTATTCGGTTACAGAGTAAAAGATCCGGAACGCTATGGTGTTGTAGAATTTGATGCTGAGGGAAATGTCCTCTCTATCGAAGAGAAACCGGCGTTGCCTAAAAGCTCCTATGCCGTCGTAGGTCTCTATTTTTACCCCAACAGTGTTGTCGAAATCGCCAAGAATGTACGGCCTAGCGAGCGGGGTGAGCTGGAAATCACCACCGTCAATCAAACGTATTTAGCGCAAAATTCCCTCAAAGTTGAACTTATGGGACGCGGTTACGCTTGGCTGGATACGGGAACACATGAGTCGTTACTCGAAGCCAGTATGTTTATCCAAACCATCGAAAACCGCCAAGGGCTCAAAGTTGCTTGTATCGAAGAGATCGCCTATGAGATGGGCTACATAACAAAAGAAAAACTTTTAAAGCTGGCGTTGCCTTTGAGTAAAAACCAGTACGGTCAATATCTGATCCGCAGGGCCAACGAAGGAAAAACTCTCGTATGACGTTTACACGTACTGAAATACCAGATGTTGTGATCATTAACCCGAAAATACACGGTGATGCACGCGGTTATTTTGTCGAGACGTTTCGCGCCGATAAACTCGAAGAATTTTTAGGGTTTACTATCTCTTTTTGTCAAGATAACGAGTCATCAAGCAGTTATGGGGTCTTACGGGGTCTGCATTACCAGCTTCCACCCTATGCGCAAACTAAACTGGTACGAGTTATCGAGGGAAGTGTTCTTGATGTAGCCGTTGATATCCGCAAAGGATCACCCACCTTCGGTCATCATGTCACGGTAGAACTCAGTGGAGAGAACAAACGGCAAATGTTAATTCCACGTGGGTTTGCCCACGGGTTCGTCGTCCTCTCCGAAACTTGCACATTCGCCTACAAAGTGGACAATTACTACAATCTTGAGTGTGATCGAGGGATTGCTTTTGATGATCCGGCATTGAAACTTGATTGGATTGTAGAAAACGCTCAACTGCAACTATCCGCTAAAGATACCAAGCAACCCTTATTAAACGATGCAGATTTGTTTAATTTTGGAATTAATCTCTATGAATAAACATATTCTCATAACGGGGGCTAACGGGCAATTAGGCTCAGAGATTCGAACATTAAGTACGCTGTATCCGCAATACGAATTTACCTTTACCGATAGAACAACACTTGACCTTAGCAATCTGTGCAAAATGGAAAATTTTTTCGATGATCATACTTTTGATGCGATTATCAACTGTGCCGCCTATACGGCAGTAGATAAAGCTGAAAGCGAAGCAGACCTTGCCAAGACGGTGAATCACCGATTTGTCGATATGCTGGCAAAAATTGCTAAAAAACAAAACTGTACCTTGATCCACATTTCTACTGATTATGTCTTTGATGGGATGAATCACCGCCCGTATGTCGAAAGCGATCCTACTAATCCGCAAGGGATGTACGGAAAAACAAAATGTGATGGGGAAAATGCGATCCTCTCTGTAGCACCTTCCAATACGATCATTATTCGAACCTCATGGGTCTATTCGATTTTCGGTAACAATTTTCTCAAGACAATGCTCCGTTTAGGTCGTGAACGAGATACTCTCGGTGTCATTTTCGATCAGGTAGGAACTCCGACCTATGCGCGGGATTTAGCGCAAACTATTTTAGAGATTCTCCCCCGTATCAAGAATGAATCACCCCAAATCTATCACTACGCTAATGAGGGTGTTGCCAGCTGGTACGATTTTGCTCAGACGATATTTGAACTCTCCACTATAGAGTGTCAGGTCAATCCGATCACAACCGATCAATATCCGACTTCGGCAGTGCGTCCCCATTATTCACTTCTCAACAAAACAAAAATCAAAGCCGACTTCGGAATCATCATCCCTTATTGGAGAGATTCTCTTCAGGCATGTTTACAAGAACTAGGAGCCCAATCATGAAAACTATTCTAGTCACCGGATGCGCCGGATTTATCGGGAGCAACTTTGTTCCCTATTTCCTCCAAAAATATCCCGAAGTACGACTTGTCAATCTTGATCTCCTTACCTATGCCGGGGATATTGAAAATCTCTCTGAAGTTCAAAACAATGATCGACATATTTTTGTGCGAGGAGACATCTGTGATCGGGAGCTTGTCGAATCACTCTTTGAAACCTACGATATTCACGGTGTTATCCATTTTGCTGCAGAGAGCCATGTCGATAACTCCATCAAAAATCCGGGGGTATTTGTTCAAACCAACGTCAACGGAACCTTTACCCTCATCGATGTCGCCTATAAACACTGGATGGAGAAACCGTTTGTCTATAAAATAGGTTACGAGGATTGCCGTTTCCACCATATCAGCACCGATGAAGTGTACGGAACTCTCGGAGAGAGCGGTCTGTTCACCGAAGAAACCTCCTACGCCCCTAATAGCCCCTACAGCGCTTCTAAAGCGGGAAGCGATATGATTGTTCGTAGCTATCACCACACCTATGGGATGAACACGGTTATCACCAACTGCTCCAATAACTACGGTCCGAAACAACATGATGAAAAACTGATCCCGACCATTATTCGCAAAGCACTTTCAGGTGAAAATATTCCTATCTACGGTGACGGTAAAAATATCCGTGACTGGCTCTATGTCCTCGACCACTGTAAAGGGATCGATCTCGTCTACCACAGCGGACGAAGCGGCGAAGTGTACAATATCGGAGGACGCAACGAACGCAATAATAATCAAATTGCCGAGCGCATCTGTACATTGCTTGATACGATGCAACCACGCCATGATGCCAAAAGCTATAAAAAGCAAATCACCTATGTCGAAGACCGAGCAGGACATGATCGCCGCTATGCTATCGACGCAACAAAAATTGAAACGGAACTCGAGTGGAGTGCCGAAGAGACTTTTGATACGGGAATCGTGAAAACGATAGAGTGGTATTTGAAAAAATACACCGACCGATAGGGTCAATGATATGAAATATCCCACTTCAACACTCATTATCTCTGTCTACAAAGACACGGAAGCCTTGAATCTGATTCTTGAATGTGTCGATCAGCAAACGGTTAAACCCACTGAAGTCATTATTTCAGAAGATGGCGACAATCCCGACATGGCATCTTTTATCCTTCACGCGAAAGTTAAATTTCCAAATTTAAACGTAATTCATCTAACTCAAGAAGATGTAGGTTGGAGAAAAAATAGAGCATTAAATCGTGCTGTAGTTGCGGCAAAAAGTAACTATCTTATTTTTATCGATGGTGATTGTTTGCCCTATAGTACATTTATTGAAAATCACCTATTGTTATCTCAAGAAAATACCATTTTAGCCGGAAGACGGATAGAGTTTAATGAATCATTATCACATGAAATCAGACGAAAAACTATCCATTTTCATGATTTAACAAATCATTATTTCAGAAATTTACCTACTCTGCTAAAATTTAAAACGCGACATCTTGAAGAGATGTTTTATATAAATGCAAAAAATCCATTATCAAAATTACTTCGCAGAAAGGTAAACTTTCTTCTAGGCTGTAATTGGTCGTGTTATAAAAATGACTTACTAAAAATAAATGGTTTTGATGAAAATTTTATAGCTCCGACCTACGGGGAAGATACAGATGTGGCTATGCGCTTAAAGGGGATCGGTATAGAAGTAAAATCTTGTAGATACAGCGCAAATTTGGTTCATTTGTACCATAAAAAGAACTTCAACCAAGAACAAGCGCATACCAATTATCTTATTCATAATAAAAGCGCAGACAATAAGCAATATGTTTGTTTAAACGGGATTAAAAAAATAACTGTTAAGAAGTTCCCTCATAGCTCTTGAAGAAGGTTACAATACACTATTTGATATAATTAATGTTACTTAAATAGATATGATCAATTAAAGGCTTAACCTATGCATATTTTAGTGACCGGTGGAGCCGGATATATCGGTAGTCATGTTGTTAAACAACTACTTGAAGAAACCAGCCATGATGTTACTATTATCGACAACCTCTCTACCGGGCATCAAGCAACACTTGATACGTTAGAACACATAGCTCTCACCTCCAAAAATGGGGATCTTCGCTTTTACCGTACCGATTTATCCAATTTTGTCGAAGTTGAAAAAATATTTTTGGCTAACCGTTTTGATGCCGTCATGCACTTTGCCGCTTCGATTGTCGTCCCTGAGTCGGTTGTAAATCCCCTTAAGTACTATATGAATAACACCGTCAATACTACCAATCTCATAAAACTCTGTAATGAATATGGGGTACAAAAATTCATTTTTTCCTCCACTGCCGCCGTCTATGGCGAACCGGAAATCGTCCCCGTAAACGAAACGACCCCTACCGTTCCGATTAATCCTTATGGAATGAGTAAACTCATGAGTGAGCGCGTATTGCAAGATACGGCTGATGCAAATTCTGCTTTTCATTTTGTTATTTTACGCTACTTCAATGTCGCCGGGGCCGACATACACAATCGAATCGGACAAAGCTTCCCTAATGCCACCCATCTGATCAAAGTCGCCGCACAAACAGCTCTAGCTCAGCGGGGAAAAATCTCCGTATTCGGAACCGATTATGACACCCCCGATGGTACCTGTATTCGTGATTATATCCATGTCGATGATCTTGCTTCCGCTCATCTTCGAGCTCTTGAATATCTATCGCATGGGAACCGAAGCGATATTTTTAATTGCGGATACGGTCATGGGTTTAGTGTGTATGAAGTTATTGAAACAATGAAAAAAATCAGTTCTATTGATTTTACCGTAGAGACTTCTCCACGCCGTTCAGGTGACCCTGCTCTTCTCATTTCCGATAACACAAAAATCAAAAATACTCTTGCATGGGTACCTCACTATGATGATTTGGCACTCATTTGTAAAACAGCACTGGAGTGGGAGAAAAATGTATGACCAATATTATTTTATGCGGGGGATCTGGAACGAGGTTATGGCCTATCAGCCGTACTCTAATGCCCAAACAGTTCGTTAAACTTTTTGAGGACAAATCGCTCTTTCAACTCACCGTTGAGCGTAATAGTGCTGTATGTGATAAACAGCTCATCGTCTCTAATTCTGAACAATATTTTCTCGCTTTTAATCAACTTGAGGAGATCAATCAGGCTAATAATAGGTATATCCTTGAACCCGTAGGACGCAATACCGCCCCCGCCATTGCACTGGCATGTATGTCCCTCGATCCAGACGAAATCGTCCTTGTAACCCCATCCGATCATCTTATCAAAGATCAGCACGCTTATGTTCAAGTTATCACCCAAGCAGCCAAGTTGGCATCAGACGATTATTTAGTGACATTCGGCATTACCCCGACATTCCCCGAAACTGGATTTGGATACATCGAAGCCTCTGGTGAGGATGTAAAAGCTTTCCATGAAAAACCGGATCTCAAAACAGCAGAACTTTACGTAAATTCCGGAAATTATTATTGGAACAGCGGGATGTTCTGTTTCAAAGCAGGTCGCTTTTTGGATGAATTGCAAAAATGGAGTCCTGCTATTTTTGATGCATCCACTCAAGCGTACACCAATGCAACACATGAAGAAATGACCAAAATTTCTTACGAAGATATGAACGCCATTCCGGATGAAAGTATCGATTACGCCGTTATGGAGAAAAGCACTCGCGTCAAAGTGATCCCCTCATCGATCGGGTGGAGCGACGTAGGAAGTTTTGATGCCCTTAGCGATGTAATGCCGAATGATGCGAATAACAATTTTATCCTCTCGAACAAACCGGTCAATCTTATTGATGTCAAAGACCTCATTATTATCGATACTGAAGATGCCCTTTTAATCAGTCATAAAGGCTCATCCCAAAAAGTCAAAGAGGTTGTTCAACACTACAAACAAACCAATCCTGAACTCACCCATATCCACCGAACGGCGCATCGTCCGTGGGGAACGTATACCGTACTCGAAGATACCCCGGGGTATAAAATCAAACGCATTATGGTAAAACCGGGCAAACGGCTCAGTCTCCAAAAACATTTTCACCGAAATGAGCATTGGATTGTCCTCAGCGGCACCGCTACCGTTACCGTAGGGGAAAAAACTTTTTCCGTCCATCCCAATGAATCCACCTATATCAAAGCCGGAGAAATCCATCGCTTAGCAAATTTGGGTAAAATACCCCTAACCATTATCGAAACGCAAGTGGGTGAATACACCGGTGAAGACGATATTGTAAGAATTGAAGATGATTTTAATCGAGAAGGAAATGAATGAGTACCCCAAAAGTAGCTCTTATTACAGGTATCACGGGACAAGACGGTAGCTATTTAGCCGAATTTTTGCTCAAAAAAGGGTACATCGTCCATGGCATCAAGCGTCGAACATCTCTTTTTAATACCGACCGTATCGATCACCTCTACCAAGACCCCCATGTCGATAACCGAAATTTATTTTTGCATTATGGTGATATGACCGACAGTATGAATCTTACCCGTATCATCCAAGAAGTACAGCCCGATGAGATCTATAATCTCGCCGCTATGAGTCATGTTCACGTCAGCTTTGAGACACCCGAATACGTTGCTAATGCAGACGGCACAGGGACTCTCCGTATCCTCGAAGCGGTTAAGCTTTTAGGACTGAGCCAAAAAACTAAAATTTATCAAGCATCTACTTCAGAGCTTTACGGCAAAGTTCAAGAGACTCCCCAATCAGAAACCACCCCTTTCTATCCCCGTTCTCCTTATGCCGTGGCTAAAATGTACGCCTACTGGATCACCGTCAACTACCGTGAAGCGTACGGCATGTTTGCGTGCAACGGAATCCTCTTCAATCACGAGTCTCCCGTACGAGGAGAGACATTCGTCACCCGCAAAATCACCCGTGCCGCATCCAAAATCGCATTAGGGCTTCAGGATAAACTTTATCTGGGGAACCTCGATGCCAAACGTGACTGGGGACATGCCAAAGACTACGTTCGGATGATGTGGATGATCCTCCAGGCCGAAGAGGCTGAAGATTGGGTAATCGCGACAGGTACGACAACGACTGTCCGTGATTTTGTCCGGATGTCATTTGAGTATGCCGGAATCACTTTAGAGTTTCGCGGAGAGGGAGTGGATGAAAAAGGGTACGTACTCTCATGCACCAATCCCGATTACCAAGTCGAAATCGGTAAAGAGGTCGTAGCGGTAGACCCTCGCTATTTCCGACCGACCGAAGTCGATCTTCTCCTCGGTGACCCGAGCAAAGCAGAACAAAAACTAGAATGGAAACGGGAGTACCAACTCCAAGAACTTGTCGATGATATGATGAAATCCGATCTCAAACTAATGACCAAAGACGTTTACCTCCAAGAGGGCGGTTATAAAACAATGAGTTATTACGAGTAAATGATGGATAAAGAGAGCAAAATTTATATAGCCGGTCATCGCGGACTGGTTGGAAGCGCTATTATTAAAAATCTTGAATCCCGAGGGTATACCAACATTATCACTCGTACCCACAGTGAGCTTGACTTGACTAGCCAAAATGCGGTTTCAAGATTTTTTGAGAGTGAAAAACCGGAATACGTCTTTCTTGCGGCGGCAAAAGTGGGTGGTATTGTGGCCAACAACACCTATCGCGGCGAATTTATCTATGACAACCTGATGATACAAAATAATGTTATCCATCAGAGCTATCTTCACAAGGTCAAAAAGCTGATGTTTTTAGGAAGTACATGTATTTATCCTAAAAATGCTCCCCAACCGATGAGAGAAGAGTATCTCCTTACTGATACTTTGGAATATACCAATGAGCCCTATGCTATTGCAAAAATCGCCGGTATTAAAATGTGCGAGAGCTATAACCTCCAATACGGCACTAACTTTATCAGTGTTATGCCGACGAATCTGTATGGTCCTAATGATAACTTTGATCTAGAAACGTCTCATGTATTACCCGCCCTTTTACGCAAAATACATGAGGCCAAACTAAGCGAAGCTCCACGTGTTGAAATTTGGGGAAGTGGCAAACCGATGAGAGAGTTTCTCTGGTCAGAGGATATGGCGGACGCTTGTGTATTCCTGATGGAAAAACGTGATTTTAAAGATACGTTTAGTACCACCAGCGAAATCCGAAACACCCATATCAACATCGGAAGCGGTGTCGAAATCAGTATTCACGATCTAGCCTATCTTATTCGTGAGATTGTCGGCTATAACGGCGAGCTTTATTTTAATTCCGATAAACCCGACGGAACGATGCGTAAACTCACCGATGTGAGCAAACTCCATGCACTTGGTTGGAAACACACAGTAGAATTACGCGACGGAATTACACAAATGTACCATTGGTATAAAAATGAACAAGGAACTCTTTAAATGTATCTATTCACCTCCGAAGTGGTCTCCCCAGGACATCCCGATAAATGTGCCGATATCATTGCCGACAGCATCGTCGATCGTCTCATCATCGGTGATCCGAAAAGCCGTGTAGCGAGCGAAGTGTTTGTTGCAGGGAAACATGTCGTTATCGGAGGGGAAGTTACCTCTAATGTTCAGCTGAGTACCAAAGAGTACAAACATATCGCACTCGATGCCCTTAAAAAGATCGGCTATAACGGACACCCTCACTTTACCCGCGAAGAGTGCCTCCATCCTGATGATGTAGAGGTACAAGTCCTCCTTAACCGTCAATCTCCCGATATTAACCAAGGTGTTGATCAGAGTGATGGTGAAACCGGTGCGGGGGATCAGGGGATTATGTTCGGATATGCCGACTGTGAAACGGCGAACTTTATGCCAAGTGCTATCACCTATGCACGGATGCTGATGGAGAAAGTCTATCACTACGCCCTCGCCCACCCTCATAAACTCGGTGTCGATATTAAAACCCAAGTGACAATGGACTACGGTGTCAAAGACAACTTTGAAAACTGTAACCCTCAGGCGATCCATACCATCGTTGTCTCTGCTCCATGTGTCAACACGATGAGTATCGAGCAAGTACGTGAACTGATTATGGAGCTTATCCTTGATACGGGGTTACCGACCAATCTGTTTGATCCTAAAGAGTGTATTATCCATATCAACCCTACGGGTAAATATGTCTCACATTCGAGTCTTCACGATAGCGGCTTGACAGGACGTAAACTGATCGTTGATAGCTTCGGAGGATAT
>DLUI01000151.1 GCA_002742695.1 Sulfuricurvum kujiense
GAGGGGCTGGAAAAAGGACTCTATATCTATGTTCGTGACACAAAGGATCTGATCTCTCTACAGCAGACATTGGATGAGACTTTTAAATGGAAAGAGTGTGGTGAGGAGCTCTATCTGCTTCGAGAAGGGGATTACCGTGGAGCGGCACAGATGATTTCATGCAACCAAGAGATTGCAAAAGAGGGGGCGTTTAGTTTTGGAATGCTCTGCAAATTTTCATCAACGCTCGAAACGCACGGAGGAATCGGCTACAAAAGTCTCTATCATCAATGCGGTATGATCGGCCAAATGCTCTATCTTGAAGCAACCTCGTTAAATCTCAGTGCAACAGGGATCGGATGCTTTTTGGATGATGAGTTTCACGCATTACTGGGGATAAACGATCAACGCTATCAGTCACTTTACCATTTTACGATCGGCCGTGCGATTGTTGACACACGTATTACAACATTGCCACCGTACTGATTATTTATTCTCCGCATCGGTGAGGGTAAGACAAAGGATCACTTTTTTACCGTTTGTGTGAAGTATCTCCGAGGCTTCACTAAGAGTTGTCCCCGTCGTGACAATATCATCCACCAAAATGACCTCATTTTCCGCAAATGGTGTATATCGAAACTGCCGAGGATTCAAGAGCCTCTCTTCGGCACTTTTACCCGCATATTTATGGTGATTCGTCGCGCGAAGTTTTCCATACTGGGGGGTAATATTTGGAGATTTTAACGCTCGGTTCAAGACCGCCGTATGAGAGTAGCCGCTTGACGCTTGATCGTCAATACCGATGGAGGCGACACGATTTTCGTACTCCCAATTTTTTGCAAATTCCCCTAAGGCTCTCTTTGCCAAGATCGTATAGATATAGTATCCGATATCGGTATGCTTGGTAAGAAGAAGCGGTTCTATCTCATTATAGGAGAAAAAAGAGTAAACGGGCAGTGAGCCAAGGATTTTGCGTTTATGGAGACTCGGGGTGAGGAGCGATTCTTGACACGCGGAGCAGATATGCGAGAAGCTAAGCCGCTCACACATCATACAACGCATGTCTAGTCCATTTTGAGGACGGACATAAACGCCTCTTGAGGAAGCTGAACCTTCCCGATTGCTTTCATCCGTTTTTTACCCTCTTTTTGTTTATCGAGGAGTTTACGTTTACGGGAGATATCCCCGCCGTAACATTTGGCGGTAACATTTTTTCCCATTGATTTGACCGTTTCACGAGCGATAACACGGTTTCCGATACTCGCTTGGATCGCCACTTCGAAAAGCTGACGCGGAACGATCTCTTTCATATTGGTAACTAATGCACGACCGCGCATATCGGCAGAGGTGCGAGGAACGATAACGCTGAGTGCATCGACCACATCTCCCGCAACACGGACATCGAGTTTAACCAAATCACCCTGACGAAATTCGATAGGATCGTAATCGAAACTCGCATACCCTTTGGAGGTTGATTTGAGTTTATCGTAAAAATCGACGACGATTTCGTTCATCGGCATGACATAGATGAGCATAACACGAGTTTCGTTCAGATACTCCATCTTCTCCTGCATACCCCGTTTATTGGTCAAAAGGGTAATCACATTCCCCAAATAATCGGTCGGAACGATCACCGTTGCACGAACGTAGGGCTCTTCGATTTTCTCGATCGTTTGCGGCTCAGGGAGTTCACTCGGATTTTGGACTTCAATCATCGTTCCATCGGTCTTGTAGACTTTATAGATAACGGACGGTGCGGTTGCAATCAGGTCGAGATTAAACTCCCGTTCCAGCCGCTCTTTGACCACCTCCATATGAAGCATTCCCAAAAACCCGACACGAAACCCAAAACCGAGAGCAACGGAGGTTTCCGGTTCATAGCTGAGGGAACTGTCATTGAGTTTGAGTTTATCAAGGGCATCCCGCACCGATTCAAACTCATCGGTATCGATAGGGTAAAGCCCTGCAAATACGAACGGTTTTGCAGGGGCGTATTCACCCACCGGCTCACGCGTCGGATTTCGTGCATCGGTAATCGTATCGCCGACACGGATAGAGCCCACCTCTTTAACCCCCAAAATGACAATTCCGATCTCTCCGGCTTTGATCGCTTGCGTTTTTTGGCGACGAAGCGGATGAGGGTACATCAACTCTAACACTTGATGATTTTCATCATTGTGCATCAGCTTAATCATCTGACCCATTTTGATCTCACCGTCAAATACACGCACCAATGCCATAGCCCCTTGGTACGCATCAAACCATGAGTCGTAAATAATCGCTTTCGTCGTTGCCAATGGATCACCGCTAGGTGCAGGGATACGATCAACGATCGCGTCGATCAATTCACGAATGCCGACCCCTGTTTTGGCTGAAATCATAACCGCATCGGTTGCATCGATCCCGATCGTCGTTTCAATCTCTTCGGCGACCCGTTCCGGTTCTGCGGCGGGGAGATCGATTTTGTTGATAACGGGGATGAGAGTAAGGTTGTTTTCCATCGCCATATAGACATTCGCGATGGTTTGTGCCTCAACACCTTGCGCAGCATCGACAATCAGTAAGGCTCCGTCGGACGATGCAAGTGACTTACTTACTTCATAACTAAAGTCGACATGGCCCGGAGTGTCAATCAGATTGAGGATATAGTGCTGGCCGTCTTTGACGTAATCCAAACGGACGCTTTGTGCTTTAATCGTAATCCCGCGCTCTTGCTCGATATCCATCGTATCCATCATCTGTTTACTGAGCTCACGGTCACTGACCGCTCCGCACTCTTGGATAATACGATCGGCTAACGTACTTTTGCCGTGGTCGATGTGGGCGATGATTGAAAAGTTGCGAATATTATCCATTAGCTAAACAAACTGTTGACACTTTCATTATGATAAACTCGGCGAATCACTTCGGCGAAGAGAGGGGCAACACTTAAAACTTTAACTTTATCGCTTTGTCCGCGAAGAACGAGCGTGTTGGAAATAACAAGTTCATCGAGCTCACCGTTGTTGATATTCTCATACGCATTCCCGCTGAGTACACCGTGAGTGGCACATGCCATAACCGACGTAGCTCCGCGTTTTTTCAAAGCAGCTGCCGCTTTAACCATTGTTCCGGCGGTATCGACCATATCATCGATCATAATGATATCTTTACCCGCAACGTCACCGATAATGTTCATCACTTCTGACTCGTTCGCTTTTTCACGACGTTTATCGACAATAACCATATCCAGACCCAGTTTTTCGGCAAAATAACGGGCGCGCGCTACCCCGCCGATGTCAGGAGAAGCGATGACAGGATTTGCAAGATTTTTAGAGCGAATATACTCTTCAAAAATAATCGCCCCATAGAGGTTGTCAACCGGAATATCAAAGAATCCTTGGATTTGACCTGCGTGTAAATCAATCGTCACGACGCGATCAATCCCCGCTGTCTCAAACATATCGGCAACAAGTTTCGCGGTGATCGGAACACGAGGAGCCGCTTTACGATCTTGTCGTGCATATCCGAAATAGGGGACAACTGCCGTAATCGAGTTAGCTGAAGAGCGGCGAAGGGCATCGGTCATAATTAGTAATTCCATCAAATTATCATTCGATGGTGCACCGGTTGATTGGATGATAAAAACATCACGTCCGCGAACACTTTCAGAGATTTGAACGTTAATCTCTCCGTCACTAAAACGTTTTACTGAAGCTTTGGAGAGGGGAACATCGAGGGTTCTGCACACTTCCGCCGCAAACTCGGTACACGCTGAACCGCTGAAAATTTTATATCCGCGCATTAAGTTATCCTGTTGCCGTTAAATTATCGCGATTATAGCAACCTATCACTTTAGTAACGGTTAAAACTACGTGCGATAATCCGCATTTATTTTGACGTATTCGTGCCCCAAATCACATCCGTACGCGGTAAACTCACCGTCTTGCAGACCGATATCACAGTGGATCGTAAAAGCAGATTTTTGCATAACGCTCGCGGCGAGCGGTTCAAGTTTTTCATCGAACAACAGCTCCCCTTTTTTATAGACACAGATATCATCAAACCAGATGCTCAAAAATGCCTCATCGCACATAATTCCGCTAGCACCGACCGTTGATGCGATGCGCCCCCAGTTTGGATCTTGACCGAACAATGCCGTTTTGACAAGGAGTGAATTACTCAGTGCTTTCGCCGCGATCTCCGCCTCTTTGTGGTTGATCGCTCCCGTTACTTTGTAGGTGACCAGCTTTGTTGCCCCCTCGCCGTCACGCACCATCTCTTTGGCTAAAAAGAGCATAATTGACTCTAGTGCCTCTTTGAAAGCTGCCGCATGAAACGCTCCGCTTGTGCCGTTTGCAATGACCAAAACCGTGTCGTTCGTCGAGGTATCCCCATCGACGCTTGCCGCATTAAACGTCGTATGAACACACTCATCGAGGATGCTTTGCATGGTTGCTTTATCGACGGCCGCATCGGTCGTAATAAAGCAAAGCATTGTCGCCATCGCCGGATTAATCATCCCCGCACCCTTCGCCATCGCACCGAGTCGAAACGATTTTCCATCCTCTAATACCACTTCATAAGCGATCCGTTTCGAGAAGGTATCGGTCGTCATAATCGCTTCAGAGGCATTGATCCCCTCGCGAGCGGTAAGATCGAAATGCATCGCCCCTTCAATAATCTTCGCTTTCGGGAGACGTACCCCGATAACTCCCGTCGAACTCATCACAGGGTTTTGGATCACGGGAAATCTCTTTTGCACCGCCGATAAAACGTCGTCAATGTCATCGATTCCTGCTCGCCCTGTCATGGCATTCGCATTTTTGGAGTTGATGAGGACAAAATTTCCTTCAAACTCACCTTGTGCACGAAAATGACGTATCGGAGCCGCCGTCATTTTATTGGTGGTAAAGACCGATGCAATCGCACACGGTTTATCTGAATAGATAAAAGCGAGATCTTTAGCTCCCTCTTTTTTTAGTCCGATGTGAATGCCGTCCGCAAAAAATCCTTTCGCCGCACACACACCGCCCTCAATAGTTTTTAAATTATACATATTTGAGTTCCTCCGGTTTTTCGTGTTTTTTCACCAATGCTTTGGTAAATAAAATCCCTTTTTGAGTCCCGATCACCAGCAGTTTGGACTCACTCATAACTAAAACATCCCCTTTGGGCATCGGCATCATTTTGCCGTCTTTTTTTGTGATTCCGATAACGGATACGTTTGCGATATCGCGTAAATGGGTCTCTTTGAGCTTTTTAAGAACCATCCAGCTCGTTTTAGGGACAAATACCTCTTCCATATCAAGCGGAGTATCGCTTTTATATAAAAACTGCTCGAGTAAATTTTCCATGTCGGGACGTGCGGCCATTGCCGTGATACGCTGCGCGGTCAACTTCGTCGGAGAGACCACCGTATCGGAACCCAATTTTTTGAGTTTATCGATATCGTTCACACCCTCTGCCGAACTGATGACATAATAGGGTGCAGGAATTTTATGCTCTTTTTCAAAAAGCCTCACCGATGCGATAAGGGCAATATTGTCCGCAATCGAACTCGACAACGTGATAAGTCCTTTGGCGGAACTCAAATGTGCTTTCAACATTGCCTCTTCCGTATGGGGTTCAGCTTGAATATAATAGGGATATTTATACAGTTTTGCCAATGCTTCCATATCTTCTCTCGGGTCGATTACAACAAAAGGGATTTGATTCGCTCGAAGCTGTTTTGTCACCTGCACCGCATATTCATTATGATAACAAATGACAAAATGCTTTTTAAGTCGGGCAATCCGATACAACATTTTTCTCTCCTTCAATATTCGCTTGAGTTCTCCCCGATTAATAACATCGACAATAATCCCCAAAGCCAAGGTAAATACCGCAAATCCAAAAATGATCAATGTAATCGTAAAAAGTTTTCCTAGCGGAGTAAACTCCCCTTCTCCCAATGATCCGAATCCAACCGTGGTAAAAGTATAACCGGTTTGAAAAAGTGCATTGATAAGAGAGTGCCCTTCGATGTACATATAGCCGAGCGTACCGAAAATCATACAGAGCTGGATTAAAATCAGGGGGGTTCTAAAAGGGAGAAACTGAGCGTATAACTCAGCATTCAACGTGATGTCAGGTTTGGGAGAAGGCTCCCAATTGAGAAATTTCTGTAACTTTTGAATAAGATTCAACGTATACCCTTTGGGGGACGTTTACGAATCTTTTTTCAATGTACGAAGTTCAGAAGCAGCGATTTTTAGTTTTTTGGTAGTACCGTCTTCAAGCGTTACGCGAACAGTACGAAGGTTTGGTAAAAAACGACGCTTAGTTCTATTTTTCGCGTGAGAAACATTGTTTCCGCTCATTGGGCCTTTACCGCTAATAGCACATTTTCTTGCCATTTTGAGGCTCCTTGCGTAAATTTTAGTTGCGAATTTTATCGCAGTAAACCCAAAGTTTACCTTAAGCAACGGATTAACCTCCTATAAAGGCTCCTTTAATCAAACCGCGATTACAATTAGCGGACTTTAAAAATAATTAAGATCGGATGCTGTGATACGTGGTTACTCAAGAACAAATTTTGCTTTACATCCAAAATATCCCCCCCGCCCCTTTTGTCGTCAAGCAAACACTTGATTACGTACGGGTCGGTGATTTAACCAAAGCGGCCAAATGTGCCGAAGAAGATCCGGCTCTTAAACTCTATCTCAGAACCTTGGTAAACCGTCCTATCTACGGGTTTCGTAATGAAGTAAGCGATTTATCCCAAATCTTCAGTATCCTCGGAATTTCAACGGCGCAACAAATTTTATACAATTACTTAATGACCCTTTTGGCTCCAAAAGAGTGGGGACTTTTTAACCTCAGTTCTCAAGCGTTTTATGATTTACAGGCTTCCCTCAGTCGCAAATGGGCAAAAATCCTTACCCATCTCAATCTTCTCAATCATGACAACGAAAGTGCTATTACCCTTTTGCCGGCCAGTATTATTGTCTGCGATGCCCTCTTCGGTGAATACAAAAGTGAAGTGGAGCAGCTCAGAAGCGTTAAAGCGTTGGATTACAATACTATTCTTCACCGACTCACTAAAATGAGTTTGTTTGATATTTGTACCGAAATCGCACTAAAATGGGAAATATCTCCGGCAATCAGCCGCATCGTCCATGCCTCATCCGGATTGGATCAAGAGTTGGAGGCAAATGACAAAATCTTGGCGCAATGGATGCATTTATTGCTCTTTTATGAATTAAGCCAAAGCACCTATGTCGAGGCAGGGCTGAACGAATTCGTTGAGTTTCAAATTGAATTTGTCCAAGAAATATACGAATCTTTTATGCAGGTGGTGGAGTACGATGAGACCAACGGTTAAGGGGCGCATTGCCGTTTTCCACCCGCAAGGATTTTTAGATGGGAATAATGCCCCCTCCTTTCTTACCATCGATGATATCAAAGCGACCGAATCCCTTAACATCGATATGCTATTGGTCTCCTTGAAAAAAGTTATTTTTTTCAATAAAAACGGTTTGGATGTTTTTATTCGTCTTTTGGACAGTATCCGATCTCATAAACATATAGCGGTCGGTTTATGCGACTACGACTCCGCTAAATTCATTACGATCAATAAATTTTACGGTAGCAATCTCACTTTTTCTCTTTTCCGTACCGAAAAAATTGCCGAGCTCTTTGTACCTACCAATAAAAACGACTCTAAAACCGTCCTTTTGTACAATGAAGACGCTTCGCAACGTTCCGCTATGGCGATTGAGTTGTTCGATTACGGTCATAATCCCGTTATCGCCCAAAGTAAAAAAGAGTTTGAAGAAAAAAAACAAAATCCCGATCTCTACTATGCCATTATCGAAGAGACCTACTTAGGATTATTCGGTCAAAAAATTGCAACCCGTGTTACCGGCAATGCCATCATTTATACCATTGCCAATTTTTTAGATGCCGAAATCACCAATACGTTTAATATTGCCTATCATAACAACTCCCTCAACGTCGGATTTCGTCTCTTTATTTTTGATGCCTATAAAGTGGTATCAATGAATGTCCATGCCCTTAATTTCTTCACAAAACTCGCCTCATCTGCGGCCGAATATAACGCTTCTATTTGTTTTGTCGGGTTAACATTTGAAAAAACACCGCAAAGTTTTAAAAACGATCTCGAAGATGCAGGAATCATGTTTTTTGATCAGATGGAAGATATTCTCAAAAATAAAGATCTATTACAAGAACTCGGCGGGAGCAGTGCTTCCGCCTCCAAACAGGTTCGAACCCTGACCAAAGCACTTATTAATGAGCTTCCCGGTTTTATCGATGCCACTGTTTCGACGATTGCTATGATGACCAATGCGCAAGCAGTTAAAGAGTCAATGAACATCCAGACGTTGGAAATTAAAAACGCCGCACATCAATACGCCAGTTCCATCGGATTTTACGGCGATTTAGACGGAATGATTATCCTCATCTTTCCTAAAGATATTGCCAAAAAAGCATGTTCGCTTCTCATTGGAGAGGATAGCGAAGACGAAGAGGCGATACTTGACTCCTTGGCAGAGTTTGTAAACATTATCGGCGGACGTGCAAAAGCCCTCTTAGGTGAGAAAAAAAACCGTGTCGATATTACCCTTCCTCGTACCTATGCAGATGTCAATTCTCTTATGGAAATGGCGCAAAACAAAAAAGGGGTTCAAGTTAATTTGCGTTTTGAAGGAAGTAATTTCATCTTTTTCCTGACAAGGTAAGAGTGCCAAAGCTAGCTGCAAATCTTTTTCGCTAAAATAACGAAAACATTTTGTAAAGGTGTACATCATGCTCGTTGCCCCCAGTGTCCTCTCTGCCGATTTTGGTAATTTAGCGCGCGATGTCCGTGCCATTTGTGACGCTGGATGCGATTTGGTGCATGTCGATGTGATGGATGGGCACTTTGTCCCCAACCTCACTATCGGACCCGTTGTCGTCAGTGCTATTGCCGCGTCAGCCACTAAACCCCTTGATATCCATCTTATGGTACAAAACAACACCTTTTTTGTCGATCTTTTTGCCCCACTCAAACCTGAATACATTACCTTTCACATCGAAGAAGAGAAGCACCCCCACCGTCTTGTTCAGCATATACGATCCCTCGGTATCAAACCGGGAATCGTCCTCAACCCTCATACCCCAGCCGAAGCGGTAGAATATCTCCTCGCTGATATCGATATGGTTCTTGTTATGTCGGTCAATCCGGGATTCGGCGGACAAAAGTTTATCTCTAATGTTGTGAACAAAATCAGACGCCTCAAAACACTTCGCGATTCCATCAATCCAAACTGCTTGATTGAAATCGACGGCGGGGTTGGAAGTTCCAATATACAAGAGCTTAAAGATGCAGGTGTTGATGTGTGTGTCGCCGGAAGCTATGTGTTTGGTGCTGAGGATTATAAAACTGCAATTGATAGCCTCAAAGTATGAGAGTCAAGATCTGTGGAATCACCAATCTGGAAGATGCCCTCCTCGCTATCCATGCGGGAGCAGATGCCCTAGGGTTTGTCTTTTATCCTGAGTCTCCACGCTATATCACTCCCACTGATGCAAAAAAGATTATCGAAAAACTCCCTCCTTTTGTCGATAAAGTCGCCCTTTTTGTCAATGAAACACCCGAATTTATCCGTTCCATGTGTTTAGAGACAGGTTGCACACTCGCACAAATTCATTTTGATGTAGAGAAAGATTTTTTCACTCAGGTTAATTTCCCATCATTACGTGTTATCCGTGCGCAAAAAAGAGAAGATATTTTTGAGTATGCTGATGAGTATCGTCTTGTTGATGCGTATTGCGAAAGCTTCGGCGGCAGTGGAAAACGGCTAAATATTGAATGGTTTGAGGGGATTGACTGTTCTAAAATTATCCTCGCAGGAGGATTGAATCCCGAGAATGTCGCCGATTTAAAACCTTACGGTTTTTACGGTGTCGATGTGAGCAGCGGGGTTGAAGCCTCTTATGGAAAAAAAGATCCTCAGCGTGTTGCCTCTTTTATCAAAAAGGCCAAAGCGTGAAGGTATTCGATCCTAAAGTACTTGTTCGATTAACGAAAAACGGGATCCCAAAAGGGGAATTTGAAGCATTGTTGGGGAGTGATAGCGATCTAGCGTTAGAACTTCTCAAAGCTCAAGGTATGAATATTGTTCTGCATAACGAGTATTATCGATTCCAAACAGCGTTAACCCCAATTGAAGATACCCTCTTTTGTATCGTTGATGTTGAATCCAACGGCTCCAAACCGTCCCATCATCAAATTATTGAAATCGGTGCGGTTAAACTCCAAAACGGAAAAATACTTGATACCTACGAGAGTTTGGTTTATTGCACCGATATCTCCGATCAAATTCAAGATATTACGGGGATTACAACGGAACAAACTCTCAAAGCACCTTCTCTTAGAAAGGTAATGAGAGAATTTCGCCTCTTTTTGGGAGATGCCGTATTTGTAGGACATGACGCCAAATTTGACTATAATTTTGTCTCTGCCATGATGGAGCGGGTGGGACTTGAGCGGCTTCTAAATCGTTCATTGTGTACGATAGATTTGGCCGAACGTACCTTTGAATCCGAACGCTACGGCTTAGCCTATCTCAATGAGCAACTTTCTCTTTATCGTGATGCCACACACCATCGCGCCCTCTCCGATGCGATGACAACAACTAAACTACTCAAACGTACCCTCAAACTTCTTCCAACATCACTGCATACGACGGAAGAGTTGATCGCTTATTCAAAAGAGGCAAAAAAAATGAAACGGTTGAAATCGGAGAAAAAAGAGAAAGAGAAAAAAGGGGAAGAATAAGGAAAAACCTTATTCGGAATATTGCCCTACACCGACGAGACGATTATAGCGTTTTTCAAGACGTTCTTCATCACTCAACGTTCTGAGTTTGGCCACTTCTCCTAAAAAATACTCTTTAAGTGCTTTAACAGCACCCTCTTTATCACGATGGGCACCGATCAACGGCTCATCAATAATATCATCAATCAAGTCAAGCTCTTTGAGATCGGCAGAGGTGATTTTAAGGGCTTTGGTTGCCGCTTCCACTTTGGTCGGATCATTCCAAAGAATCGCCGAACACCCTTCAGGAGAGATAACGCTAAATACAGAGTATCGCATCATAGCAAGGCGGTCAGCCACACCGATCGCCAACGCTCCGCCGCTTCCCCCTTCGCCGATAACGACCGATACCGTAATGGTATTAAGATTGGAAAGCTCCATCAGGTTACGGGCAATTGCTTCACTCTGATTACGCTCTTCAGCCCCAAGACCCGGATAGGCACCCGGAGTGTCAATCAGCATTAGGAGTGGAATATTAAACTTCTCTGCCATTTTTGCAGCACGTAGTGCTTTTCGGTACCCTTCCGGATGAGGCATACCGAAGTTTCGTTTGAGCTTGTTTTTGGTTCCGCGCCCTTTTTGTTCGCCGATAACCATCACACGCTCATCCCCGATAGTACCCATATAACAAATAATGGAGAGATCATCACGGAAATGACGATCTCCGTGAATCTCGTATTTTTTATCTAACAGAAGATTGATGTAATCAAGGGCATACGGACGATCTTGATGACGCGCGAGCTGAAGCTCTTGATACGGAGAGAGATTGGCATAGGTTTTTTGAACCTCTTTGTCCAAATCCTGCTTTAGGATCTCTACCGCGTGGTGATCATAACGCACTTCTGCGGCAATGATCTCCTCTTGGATTTGACGAATATTCTGCTCAAAATCTAAATAGGTAGCCAACGGCTTGCCCTCTTATATTTTTTTGAAAATAACGACACCGTTAGTGCCGCCAAATCCAAATGAGTTAGACATAACAATATTGAGTTCTGCTTTGCGTGCCGCATTCGGAACGATATCCAAATCGCAGTTTTCATCCGGGTTAACGTAGTTGATAGTTGGAGGGATGATACCATCACGCATTGCCATAATACTGACAACCGCTTCGATACCGCCGGCTGCTCCGAGACAATGTCCTGTTTGACCTTTCGTCGAACTTACAGGCGGACAATTCTCTTTTCCGCCGAATGCGATTTTGAGAGCAGCCGTTTCGTTTTTGTCATTCGTCGGTGTACTGGTTCCGTGTGCGTTGACATAATCAACTTTCGGATTTCCCGCCATTTTGAGTGCCGCTTGCATAGCACGAAGAGGCCCCTCAAGGCTTGGTGTCGTGATATGGTTTGCATCACCGCTCTCACCGAATCCGATAAGCTCAGCATAAATACGTGCTCCGCGCGCTACTGCCGCATCATACTCTTCGAGTACCAATGCCGCCGCACCCTCACCCATAACAAACCCGTCACGCTCCGCATCAAACGGTCGTGATGCGTGTTTTGGATCATCATTACGTGTAGAAAGGGCTTTCATCGATGCAAATCCGCCGATACCGACACCGGTAATCGCCGACTCCGCCGCAACCACGAGCATTTGATCCGCACCGCCGATCATAATCGTTTTTGCCGCTTCACTAATGGCGTGGGTTCCTGCCGCACATGCGGTTACCGCTGAGAGGTTTGGCCCTTGCAAGCCGTGATCAATCGTGATGAATCCGCCGAGCATATTGACTAAAGCCCCCGGAATAAAGAACGGAGAGATACGACGAGGCCCTTTGGTCTCAAGGATAATCGAGTTACGCTCAATCGACGGTAATCCGCCGATTCCCGATGCCGCATCGATACCAAAACGCTCTTTGTTAAAATCTTCAGGAAAATTAGCATCTGCCATTGCCTCTTGCGCCGCTTTAATACCAAGATGGATAAAACGATCCGCTTTTTTAACCTCACGGGCATCCATAACCGATTCAGGATCGAAGTTTTTCACCTCACCGGCAATTTGTGCACTTTGTGTCGAAGCATCGAAAATCGTGATCATATCGATCCCGCATTCGCCTTCACAAATTGCTTTGAATGAGCTCTCTTTATCATGACCAACAGCATTGATCATTCCCATTCCGGTTACTACTACTCTTTTCACATTCTCTCCTGATGGTGGATGGTCTGAAACTTTGGCTCCATTAAGCCAATATCTTAGACCATAAAATAAATTTGCTTTATCGAGGAAGACCTCGATAACGGTTTTTAGTTTTTGCTTTCGATGTAGTTGATTACATCTTGAACAGTTTGGATTTTTTCCGCTTCGTCATCAGGGATTTCGATATCGAATTTCTCTTCAAGAGCCATTACCAATTCAACAACATCAAGGCTGTCAGCACCAAGATCTTCTACGAATTTAGAATTCTCTTTAACTTCGTCCGGGTTAACGCTGAGTTGCTCAACCACTACTTCTTTAATATCTTCCAAAAGTGCCATAATAGCTCCTGTTCCTATGAATAAAATCGCGAAATTATAACATATTTTACTTAAGAGGGAAAGTTTTCCCTTTAAGTCCCTAATTACATAAACATTCCGCCGTTAACTTTGAGGGTCTCTCCTGTGATATAGCTCGCATGATCGCTGAGTAAAAAAGCTGTTGCTTCCGCGACCTCTTTAGCATTTCCGAAACGGGCCATCGGGATTTTTGCGGTGAATGCCGCTTTCACTTCCTCTTTGAGTTCATCGGTCATATCGGTAGCGATAAAGCCCGGAGTAATACAGTTATAACGAATACCGCTGGTCGCCGCTTCGATGGCAAAGCTTTTCGTCATTGCAATCATCCCCCCCTTAGAGGCTGCATAGTTGGTTTGTCCCGCATTGCCTGTTTCACCGACGATGGAAGCCATGTTAACGATGCTTCCGAATTTTTGTTTACGCATCGCTTTCATCGCTTCACGGCATCCGATAAAGGCTGATGTGAGATTTGCATCGAGTACGCTGGTAAACTCTTCGGCCTTCATACGCAGTGCCAGTTTATCGTTGGTGATTCCGGCATTGTTTACGAGATACGAGAGTTCCCCGTCTGCATCGATAATCGTTTTGATGGCATCCACAAATGCCGCTTCGTCCGCTACGTCAAACCCGATAACCGCCGCCTGACCACCCGCTGATTCAATCTCCGCTTTAACCGCATCCGCCGCTGCCGCACCACTGCGGTAGTTGATCCATACTTTCAAACCATAGCCTGCCAATACTTTCGCCACTTCCGCTCCGATTCCTCGGCTTGAACCTGTTACCAATACATTTTTACCTGTGAATTTCATCATTATCCTTTATATAAGTGGTGTGTCCATCTCAGATGGTATTTCAAGCTCCATCAGTTTTAAAACCGTCGGTGCAACGTTGTTAAGAGCTCCGGAATGAACTTCTTTCACCCCCTCCGCCATAACGAAACACCATACTTTTCCGACCGTATGGTTGGTGAGCATATTTCCCGCATCGTCGCGCATCTCTTCACAGTTACCATGATCGGAGGTGAGTACCATCGAATAGCCATTTTTTTGCGCTGTTTCAACAATCCGACCTAACTGTGCATCGACCGCTTCAACCGCTTTGACTGCTGCTTCAAAATTACCCGTATGTCCCACCATATCGCCATTAGCGAAGTTAACAACGACAAAATCAATCTCTTCATCCATCGCTTTTACCACGGCATCACCCACTTCGGGTGCGCTCATCTGAGGCTGCATATCATACGTTTTCACCTGCGGGCTTGGGATCAATACCCGTGTCTCATTTTCATACGGCTCTTCGATACCGCCGTTAAAGAAAAAAGTGACATGGGCATATTTTTCGGTTTCAGCCGTATGAAGCTGCCGCAATCCCGCACGCGAAATCACTTCGGCTAAGGTATTGACAGGGGCATCTTTCGGAAACAATACCGGATAAGGGAAATTTTTATCGTACTGCGTTATCGTGGCCAAATGGGTCGGAACAAATGTTCGATCAAATCCACTGAACTCTTTATCTCCGATCGCAGTCGTGAGCTCACGCATCCGATCGCTTCGGAAGTTGAGAGTTAAAACAGCATCCCCCTCTTTAAATCCCTCATATCCGTAAAATGCACTCGGCGTAATAAACTCGTCGCTCTCTCCGTCAGCGTAGGCATTTTCAATGTAATCGGCAACACTTTGTTCGCTTTTAGGGGTAGCACATACGATGGCATCATAACCTTTCTGGACACGATCCCATCGATTATCTCTATCCATAGAGAAAAATCGCCCGCCGATTGAACCAATTTTTACATTCGGATAGCCGTGTGCATTGATCGTATGTAAAAAAAGTTTTGCCGAAGTGGGAGCCACATCACGCCCGTCCGTAATGAGATGGAGCCACACCTCTTTTCCCGCTTCGGCAGCGATCTCCGCCACTCCTGCAATGTGATCGATATGAGAATGGACACCTCCATCGGACATCAGAGCAATCAGATGAAGTCGCTTGCTGGTTTTGAGTAATGAGGCAAAGACTTCATTTTGGGCAAACTTTCCCTCCTCAAGGGCAAGAGAGATTTTGACCAGATCCTGATACAATACCCGACCGCTTCCGATCGACATATGTCCCACTTCGGAGTTACCCATTTGCCCCTCGGGGAGACCGACGCTCAAACCGAACGTATCGATCAAAGAGTAGGGAACTTCGCTAAATAATCGATCATACGTCGGTTTCTTGGCAGTGTGAAAGGCATTAAAATCGCATTTAGGCGAGTAACCGATGCCATCTGTAATGACCAAAACGGTTTTTTTGCTCAAATTGGCTCCTTCGATTAATCAAACTTTTGGGGGATTATATTAAAATGTCACTTTTGCATTGCTTTTAAAATTTAATCACAAAGAGTTCATAGAATGTTATATTGGTTTCACCAGACTCTCGGCATTAATCTATTTCAGTATATTACCCTCCGCGCAGGGGTCGCTTTTTTCATCGGAATGCTTCTCACCCTCTTTTTTATGCCCCGCTTTATCGCATGGGCGCAACGCTCTGCACGTGTGCAGCCGATCAACGAATACGTCAGCGCCCATCAGGGAAAAGCTAAAACCCCGACCATGGGAGGGATCGTCTTTGTTGCCGCCACCGTTATCGCCTCTTTACTGACGGTCAATGTTATGAACCCTTTCGTCATCGGCGGACTACTTACCCTTGTCTTTTACGCCTATATCGGATTTACCGATGATTGGGGAAAAATCAAAGGGGGCGACAACCTCGCGGGGCTCAGCGCACGTGCCAAACTCACCCTCCAAGTAATTTTCGGAATTGCCATAGGATTGTTTTTGATCTATGTCGCCAAACTCGAAACGGGATTTTATGTTCCGTTTATCAAATCGAGTCTTTTTGACATGGGGGGATGGAGCGTCACTTTTTGGGTGTTCGTCATTATCGCTACCTCTAACGCCGTCAACCTCACCGACGGGCTAGATGGATTGGCAACGGTTCCTTCGATTTTTGCACTACTCTCACTGAGCATCATCGTCTATATTGTAGGGAATGCCGCACTCGCCCACTACCTTTTGATGCCTAAAATTCCTGCGGGGGAAGTGATGATCATTGCCAGTGCGCTGATGGGTTCACTGCTGGGCTTTTTGTGGTTTAACTGCCATCCCGCACAAGTCTTTATGGGAGATAGCGGTTCTCTCACTATCGGTGCATTTATCGCCTATATGGCAATCATCGGAAAAAGTGAAATCCTCCTTATCCTTATCGGACTTATCTTTGTCATCGAAACCGTCTCCGTTATTTTGCAGGTCGGAAGTTATAAACTTCGTAAAAAACGGGTCTTTTTGATGGCACCGATCCATCACCATTTTGAGATGAAACAGTGGGCGGAGAACAAAATTATCGTCCGTTTCTGGATTATCTCGCTCCTCTCTAATATCTTTGCACTTATTACTCTAAAGATTCGCTAATGAAAACTCAAAACATCGCCTGTTTCGGCTACGGGAAAACAACCCGTGCCATCGCAAAACACTTCGGCCCTTGTACATTTTTCGATGACAAAATCACCGTCCCCTTTGTCGATGAAGAGGGTAACTCCCTCAAACCGATCAGCGAGTTTGATACCCGTCTCTTTACCCATGAGATCCCCTCCCCCGGTTTTCCTCCGTCGCATACGTTAATTCAAAAAGCGACTCACCTCATCAGTGAATACGATTTTTTTGCCCCGCAGATGCCGTTCTCGATCTGGATCAGCGGTACCAACGGTAAAACAACGACAACCCAAATGGTTGAACATCTCTTAGGCGATAAAGGGGCTATCAGCGGCGGCAACATCGGAACGCCCCTCGCCGACTTGTCACCCGATGCCCCGATCTGGATTTTGGAGACGAGTTCGTTCAGTATGCACTACAACAACGTAGCTCGCCCCAACATCTATGCCCTCCTCCCCGTTACCCCCGATCACGTTAGCTGGCATGGGAGTATGGAAGAGTATTACAACGCCAAATTAAAGCCTCTCTCGATGATGAGAGAGGGTGAAGCGGTCATTTTGCCGAAGATGTTTGCCGATGCCCCGACAAAAGGGTTTAAAATCGTCTATGAAGATGAGAAAGACCTAGCGGCATATTTCGGGTTTGACGCAAGCAAAATTAAATTCAAAGGGGCATTTTTGATGGATGCCATGATCGCGATGGGGATTGATAAAATTCTCTACGACCGTTGTGATTATGACCGTATCAATGCCTTTATCCTTGATCCTCACCGTCAAGAGGAGTTCCGTGATGCTCGTGATCGCCTCTGGGTTAACGATTCCAAAGCAACCAACATCGATGCGACATTAGCCGCTCTGCGTACCTACAGCGATTATCCGATCCATTTGGTTTTAGGAGGGGATGATAAAGGGGTAGAACTCGAAGAGCTCTTTACACCGCTTAAACGGTACGATCTGAGTGTTTATGCAATCGGTGCTAATGCTCTCCGTCTCGAAGCACTCTGTAAGCAATACGATATCCCCTGCGTTCTCTGTCGTACCCTCGATGTGGCAGTAGAGCAGATCAGCAAGAAACACAACCGCCACAGCATCGCGATGCTCTCCCCTGCGGCGGCGAGTTTGGATCAATTTAGCTCGTATGCAGAACGGGGCAATCTATTTAAAGAGCTGGCAAAAGCGACGAAATAGTCGTTTAAGCGGCTTTAAGCTTATTTTTAAGCTTGTGAAGCTATAATTTCACCCTCACAAACGTGGCCAATTAGCTCAGTCGGTAGAGCAAATGACTGAAAATCATTGTGTCCTTGGTTCGATTCCGAGATTGGCCACCACCACGTTTCAAACTCCCTCAAAAAATAAAACCCAACACTAAAGTTTAGAACCTTTTCTCATACGTTACCAGCCAATTACGCCCTTCACGTCGCAACCCCTCATTTTTCCCTTGATACGACGGGTAAATCACCGGTTCATTAAAAAGATTTTTAGCACTCACCGTTACGGTCGAAGATTCATCCATGTCATACGCTATTGTCTGATCGATAATCATTGTGGAATCGTAGGTTACTCCATTACCAGTGTTATCACGATCATATCCCTTTTTAGGACCGCTGTAATACCATGCCGTATTAAAACTCAATGCTTCACTCCACGGATAGAGAAAATACCCCTTGCTCAACACCTCAGAAATCTCAGGACTTTGAAATAACACCGGATTGGTATAGCTGGGCGAAAAATACTCTGTTTTCACATAGGAGAGATTTGCCATCAATTCAGACCCGTTTCCGAAGCGGCGGGTAAACTCCAGCTCTGCCCCTTTGGCGTTGCGCTGTTTATGGTTGGCATAATCCCCGACAAAAGAGGGTGGTTCATCTTCTATACGGTCAATCACATCTTGCATAACCGAGTAAAACAGGTTTGTACGTATAATCGTAGACTCATTTTTATGGGTATATGCCAGTTCATAGGTGTCGATCAGCTCCGGAGTCAAATTCGGATTTCCGTTTTTTAACCCTTCCTGTGCCGATTCAAATGCTTCGACGTACGAAGGGGCTCTGTAGGAGCGTCCATAAACCGCTTTGAAGATATTACCCTCATCAAGCCGATAGACGGTACCCAAACGGTAACTGGACATGGTTTCAAACAAGGCGTAATTATCTAACCGCACATTGGCAGAGAGGTCCCAATCGTTGTTGATCGAATAGATATCCTGAACGTAAGCAGATTTGATCCATTGATCATTATCGCCATTCAAAAACCCGTATTGTCCCTCCATATACACCAAAGAAGGGCTGGCGAAAAATGGACCGCTGTCTGGCTGCATACGTACAGTAGCACCAAAGACGTTCTCCAGCGTATTAATCTTTTGTGCACCGATCCCGATCATCCACGCATGGTCTTCACAATTTTCCCCCTTCAGGTTCATATCGAAATAGGTATTTAATTGGCGATAGGTCGGATTCATCCGTAAAATCATACCGCTTCCGCCATAATCTTGATACACCGTCGAATCAAACGTAAAAGCGTAATAGTTCACTCCGACTTTCGTCTCCAAATTCAGATCATGATCGAGGGGGTGTCTGTTTTGCACTTCAAAAATACCGCTTTGATTGTGCTGATAGCCGCCAGTTACCGGTTCAAGCGTTTCGTTTAGCCCGTAAAAGTTATCGGTCACTTCCGATTTGTATCGGGCTATCAAGGTAAAATCGCTGTTTTTTGCCGTAACACCAATCGAATAATCTTCGAAATTTTCTAAGCTGTTGTAATCTGTACGGGAATATGCCAGTTCATTTGAGGAGACAAATGAACTGCCTGCATCTAATGTTTTGTTGCTGTGCTGATGGTAGCTGTCGATTCCGACATTCCATTCACCGATATTGAGATGTTTGACAAATCCGGCTTTGGTATAATCATAGCTCCCTATTGAGCCGAATACCGCATCACTCGTTCCACTCTGCGTACTTTTCGTGATGACGTTAATCGCACCGCTGAACGCTCCCGGACCGTAAATCGTCGAAGCCGACCCGCGAAGTACTTCGATACGTTCGATCAGCTCAACCGGAAAATCGAGATAAAAGTAGCTGGTGCTGTAAAGATCGCTTCCGACATCTACCCCGTCGATATAGAGTTTATATTTGTCAAAAACAAAGGTATCGGGGTTGTGCGCTCCGCGAATAATGACCTTTTTCCACCCCGTATGGAGAATCGATGTTTCGATCCCCGGAAGCAACCCGATCGCTTCATGCAGATTGCGGATACCGATTTTTTTAAGCTTATCGGCATGTAAAACGGA
>DLUI01000063.1 GCA_002742695.1 Sulfuricurvum kujiense
TTGAGTTTAAAATCGGCAAACGGGTTCATTATTTTCTCCTAATATGGATGATATTGTAGTCAAGTGTTTCAAAAACTATTCTAATGGAGAAGATTTAAGAATTTAAAATAAATATTGTTTTTTTTGGGTTACAATTGTAGGCGATGCAAGAGTAAATATCCTAAGAATGAAACAGGAAATTTGATCATGAGTAAACCCACTACTATCACCGTCGACGGTAATGAAGCCGTCGCCCTAGTTGCCCATAAAATCAATGAAGTGATCGCTATCTATCCCATCACCCCCTCCTCGCCGATGGGGGAGTTTAGCGATCTCTACAGTTCTAAAGGGCAAAAAAATATCTTCGGCAGTGTGCCGGAAGTTTTTGAGCTTCAAAGCGAAGGGGGGGCAAGCGGTACGGTACATGGTGCGTTGCAGGCAGGGTCTCTCACCACCACCTTTACGGCATCGCAGGGGTTGTTGCTGATGATTCCGAATATGTACAAGATCGCGGGAGAACTCACCGCTACGGTATTTCATGTTGCCGCTCGCTCATTGGCGGCGCAGGGACTCTCCATTTTCGGAGATCATCAAGACGTTATGGGGGTTCGACAAACGGGTTTTGCACTTCTAGCGTCCAATTCGGTTCAAGAAGCGCACGACTTCGCCCTTATCTCCCAAGCGGCGACTCTCCGCTCCCGTATTCCGTTCCTCCATTTTTTCGACGGCTTTCGAACGTCGCATGAAGTGAGCCGAATTGAGAAACTCTCCGATGAGGTTCTGAAAAAAATGATCGATTCGAATTTGGTTGCCGCTCATCGTCGTAGGGGACTAAGCCCCGATCATCCTGTCCTTCGCGGAACGGCGCAGAATCCCGACGTCTATTTTCAGGGGCGTGAGAGCGTCAACCGATACTATCAGGCGTTACCCGAAATACTTCAAGGGGAGATGGATCGTTTTTCCGCACTGACGGGACGTTCTTATCATCTGTTTGATTACGTCGGCGCAGCGGATGCTTCGCGCGTGATCGTTTTGATGGGCTCAGGTGCAGAAGCGGTGGAGGAGAGTGTCACTTATCTGATTGAGAGAGGGGAGAGCGTAGGGCTTATCAAAGTTCGTCTGGCACTGCCGTTTGCCGCAGAGGCGTTTATCGCCGCACTCCCCGCTTCGGTTCAAGCGATCGGGGTACTTGACCGTACGAAAGAGCCGGGAAGTACCGGCGAACCTCTCTACCACGATGTAGTGACGGCACTGTTTGAGCGAGGAGAATCCCTGCCGTTTAAAATGCCTCGGATTGTGGGGGGGCGCTACGGCCTCTCATCCAAAGAGTTCACCCCTGCTATGATCTTTGCAATTTACGATGAACTCTCTAACACTTCCCCGAAAAATCACTTTACGATCGGGATTGACGATGATATTACCTTAACCTCATTAGAATATGACCACGATTTTATCCTCAAAAATCCCGATCAGTTTCAAGCGATATTTTACGGTCTTGGCTCGGACGGCACGGTGGGGGCGAACAAAAATACGATCAAAATTATCGGCACCGAGACAGACCATTACGCGCAAGGTTATTTCGTCTATGATTCGAAAAAATCGGGTTCGATGACGACGTCGCATCTGCGTTTTGGTACCAAGCCGATCAAATCGAGTTATTTGATTCAAAAAGCCGATTTCGTGGCGGTACATCAGTCGGTTTTTTTGGAAAAACTCGATCTTCTGGATATCGCCAAAGAGGGGGGGATATTTTTGCTCAACACGCCCTATTCCAAAGAGGAGGTATGGAGTCGCCTTCCCCGTGTGACACAAGAGCGGATCATAGAGAAGAAGTTAAAGTTCTATGCTATCGACGCGTATAAAGTAGCTCACGCATCCAATATGGGTCGGCGGATCAACACGGTGATGCAGACCTGTTTTTTCGCGATTAGCGGTATTCTCTCTAAAGAGGAGGCGATGGCTAAGATCAAAGGCTCCATCCAAAAAACCTACGGTTCCAAAGGGGACGTGATCGTGCAGATGAACTACGCCGCCGTCGATACGACATTGGAAAATCTCTACGAAATTGATGTACCTGCGAGGGCTGATTCTTTACTTGAACTTCAAGCAACCCTTAAAGGGGATATGTCTGAATTTACCCGTGAGGTGATCGGCAAAATTACGGCGTTCAAAGGGGATACGCTTCGGGTTTCCCAAATTCCGGATGATGGTACATGGCCGACAGGGACGACACAGTATGAAAAGCGAAACATCGCTCAGGAAGTTCCGGTGTGGGATGCGGATACCTGTATCCAGTGCAACAAATGTGTCTCGGCGTGTCCCCACTCGGTAATCCGCTCCTCTGTTTTTGATATTTCGTTTTTGAAAAATGCTCCGGCAGGATTCAGTGCTAAAGGGGCAAAAGGGAAAAACTTCGGGGAGAATGAAGTGTTTAATATCTCGGTCGCTATCGAAGATTGCACGGGATGCGCCCTCTGCGTCGAAGTATGCCCCGCCAAAAACAAATCCCAAACCAATCTCAAAGCGATCAATATGGTGCCGCAGCTTCCGCTGCGTGAAGAGGGAATCGCGCAGTGGGATTTTTTCCTCTCGCTTCCTAAAATGGATAGAGGCTCGCTCGATCCTAGCAACCTCAAAGAGTCACAGTTTCTAGAGCCTTTGTTTGAATTTAGCGGGGCGTGTCCGGGGTGCGGGGAGACACCGTATGTGAAACTCGCTTCCCAGCTTTTCGGGGATCGGATGGTGATCGCCAATGCGACGGGGTGCAGTTCGATTTACGGCGGTAATCTCCCGACTACTCCGTGGAAAAAGAATGATGAGGGGAGAGGCCCCGCATGGTCAAACTCGCTCTTTGAAGACAATGCCGAATTCGGGCTAGGATTCCGTCTCTCTATCGATGCGCAGAATGATAGGGCACGCAGAGTACTCGAAACATTGAAACCGCATTTGGATGGAGCACTCGTCGAAGAGGTTCTCGGTGCCGAACAGCATGCGGAATCACAGATTAATGCGCAGCGCGACAGGGTCGAAAAACTCAAACATTCACTAAAAACACTGGATAATGAGGATGCCAAAACCCTTCTTGAGCTTGCCGATTATCTCGTCAAAAAATCGGTCTGGATTATGGGGGGAGACGGCTGGGCGTACGATATCGGATACGGCGGATTGGATCATGTCCTCGCCAGCGGTAAAAACGTCAATGTCCTTGTCCTTGATACACAGGTTTACTCCAATACGGGAGGACAGCAGTCCAAAGCGACGATGACAGGCGCGGTAGCGAAATTCGCCGCAGGGGGGAAAGCGGGGGTTCCAAAAGACCTCGCCGCTATGGCGATCGCCTATGAAAACGTCTATGTCGCCAAAGTCGCGATGGGGGCAAATGATACCGCGACGGTAAAAGCATTTGTCGAAGCGGAGCGGTATGACGGCCCTTCGATTATCATCGCCTATTCGCATTGCGTAGCGCATGGGTATGATTTGAAATACGGGTTTGATCAGCAAAAACGGGCTGTGGACAGCGGTTTATGGCCGATTTTCCGATTTAACCCCGATAAAATCAAAGAGGGTGAGAATCCGATGACACTGGATTATAAGGGACCTAAAATCGATGTGAAAGATTTTATGTACCGCGAAACCCGTTTTAAAATGGTTGAGAAGATGAATGCTCTGTCGGCAGGAACTTTTCTTCAGACAGCGGCTCATACCGCTGAATCACTTTATGCGCGCTACCAAAATTTGCATGCATATTATGAACCCTCATCGAAGGAGGCGTAATTATGGATTTCACCACCACATTTTTAGGATTGAACCTCAAAAATCCCCTGATTGCCAGTGCGTCCCCGTTGACCTCTTCAGTGGAGAGTATCCGAAGACTCGAAGATAACGATATTGCCGCCGTTATTATGCACTCTTTGTTTGAAGAGGAGATCAACCATGAAATCCATCAGATTGACCATTTCCTCCATATTAACAGCAATTCGTACGCTGAAGCACTTACGTACCTTCCCGATGAAGTTGATTTTGAAAATCTTCAAGCCGATAACTATCTTGAAGAGATCCGCCGGATAAAAGAATCGACCGATATCCCTCTTGTTGCCAGTTTGAACGGTATCTCAGCAGGGGGCTGGATCCGTTATGCCAAGAAACTCGAAGAAGCGGGTGCCGATGCACTGGAGCTTAATATCACCTATATCCCTACCTCGATGGAGATGGAAGGGTATAGAGTTGAGCAGATGTATATCGATACGGTTGCAAGCGTGGCTGAGAAGATCGATATCCCTTTGAACGTCAAAATGAATGCCTACTTTTCAAACCCTGCCAATATGGCGAAACGGTTTGTCGAAGCGGGGGCAAAAGGGTTAACCTTGTTTGATAACCCCACGCGCGTGGAAGTCGATCTGGAACTTCTGAGCCCATTGCAAAGAGCCAATATCACAACCTCCTACAATCTCAGCGAAACACTGCGATGGTGTGCCATTCTCTACGGTAAACTCTCTTGCTCATTGTGTGCCAACACGGGAATCCACAGTGGTGAAGATGTCCTTAAAGCGATTATGAGCGGAGCCGATGCGACGGCGTTGGCATCGGTGCTGCTAACCAAAGGGGAGGGGGAAATCAAGCAGATTTTGAGTGATATGGGGGAATGGATGGCAAAACACGAGTACGAATCGATTTCTCAGATGAAAGGGTCTATCTCGCTGGCTCATACCGATAACCCCTCGGTTTACGAGCGTAACTCCTATATGTATGCGTTGCAACACTACCGCCGATAAGTATCCTATGCGGTATAATTCGCCATATCAAAAAAGGCGTGATAAATGAGTACGAAAATTAGATTTTTGCTTCGTTATATTTTTGTGGGGGCGCTTTCGCTTTTCCCTTTGATCTTGGTGATCGTTGTCGTCAATTATCTTAAAAATTTAGGGGTAAGTGCCTACTCTTCGCTTCATGATTACACTAACTCGTTTGGGGTGACCTTGGCATTGATGGCAGGTGTTATCGGTGTTTTTGCCGTACTTGGATATTCGATTGAGAAATACGGGCGCTCCATTTTTGTTTCAATGATTGACAGTACCTTTGAGAAAATTCCCGCTATCCGCTCCGTCTATTCCGTCTCGAAAAAACTCGCCGCAATGCTCAGCGGTGGGGAAGACGGGACGAAAAAAGAGGTGGTACTTGTAGAGTATCCAAAAGAGGGGTTATGGGTTCCTGCGTATCTGCTCAACCGTTATGAAAATATCTGCGTCCTTTTCATCCCTACCTCTCCGAATCCGACGAGTGGATATACGGTTTTGGTAGATGAAGCAAAGATCAAGAAAACAACCTTGACCCTTCAGGAAGCCTCGTCGTTTATTATCAGTATGGGAGCCGATTTCCCTCAAAAAGAGAGTGTATCAGCCCTTATTCAAACCCATCAGATTAGTAAAACGTGATTTAGGGGATCAAAAAATCGATTTGATTTTTAACGAAGATGAGAACAGACTGATCGAACAGGAGGCTCGTAAATGGGCGATTCGGCTTTAGTTTATCACACTAAACTTCTGAATTACAAAAAATTCTAAGCTTTATCGTTCGTGGTGAGTGCTTATGCCCTTCAGGGCAAACAAGTAGATGTAAAATACTCGTTAAAAATATGGTATAATTTTTTTGCTAACAGTAACTTTTCATATCGTTGATGGAGCGGTAACGCTGAGGTCGAGGGATTAATTACCCCTCGACCTTTTTTTTTACCCTCCAAAAACGGTATGAGAAGGGGGTCTTTATGGATAGAATACTGTTAGCACTTATTCTATTGTGCATTTTTGCACCTATGCTCAATTGAGTGTAGCCAAGGGGTTTACTCCCCTTGCCCCCCTATTAGCAATCTTTATTATTTCGCCAATTCAAAAACTTTTACTGCTTAATCAATGTATAAAAACATTTGGCATTACGATGAATATTCTCAACACGATCATCGAAACACTAGGGGAACTGGGAAAAATTCTTGTGACGATTCAATCGTTAATGGAGAAAAAAGAAGAGTGTTCCCTTTTTTAGCCATTTTCAGTTAACTGTCATACGCATTTTGTCATACCGTACTTGATACGGTATCCATCCATTTTTGTGGATTCCGTGTTGAAGCACGGAATGACGAGAGTGTTGAATTATTAATTTTTCGGCTGTAGCGTTATTTTTTCCAACCGTTCATAATGTTCTTTTGCTTCCTTTACTACCTCTTCAACTTCAAATCCTTGCATGACTATTTTGTATAAATAAGGCTTTGTAGTTCTCCAATTACGCAATGTCCGTGCATCCACATCTAATAACCGTGCCATATCTTGTTGAGTCATTTTCATGTAGGAATTCTTATACTTCCTTCCTGATAACAAAATTCGGAACCATATGTTGTTAAAATAACTCTATTTAGGAAAAATATGCAATAATCCAAAAAAAATAATCGGAAAATAATTCCTAATATTTAATTATTAACGACAATTGGAGCACAATAATGGCAAAAAAAGAAGTTGTAACGGATTATTGGGTTCGCGATTTATTAAAAGAAGCAAATATCGAATTAGAACCACAGGGTAGCACTATTATTGAAATTGATAATGCTTTAAAAAGTGCATCAAAAAAAGGCACTGGTAACGTAGGATTTCCTGAATTCGTTGGTGTCATCAAAGATTTTTTATTAGTGATTGAGAATAAAGCCGACTTGTCAAAACATATTAAAATGAATAATGATGGACAAATCAGTCTTGAGCCAAAAGATGTAAAAGATTACGCGATTAATGGGGCTTTATTTTATGGGCAACATTTAGCAAAAAATACTTCATATAAAAAAATTATTGCTTTCGGTATCTCTGGAAATCCAAAAAAACATAAAATTAGCCCTATCTATATTGACGAAACAGAGTGGTATAGAGAACTGCCTGATGTTGAGTCTTTTATTTCATTTACAGAAAAAAATATTGAAGAGTATTACACAAGAGAAGTATTAAAAGAAGAAACGAATCAAGAAAAAGAGACAGCAGAAATTTTGCAAGATGCAGCAAATCTACACGAAGATTTGAGAAATTATGGAAATTTAAAAGATGTTGACAAGCCATTGATTGTATCTGGGATTTTACTAGCACTTAGAGAATCTGATTTTGGCAACTTCTCTATTAAAGATTTAACAGGTGACACAATTAAGACGGATGGACAGAAAATTTACGATGCAATCGTATTTAACTTAACAAGAGCGAATGTATCTCCTGAAGTGAAAAAAGATAAGATTCTGAGCCAATTTGCACTCATCAAAGACACTCAGGTGTTAAATGAAATAAATCCTAAGTTGAACAAAACACCATTAAAGCATTACACTGAATTTTTAGATGATAAGATTTATAGAAACATAAAATACGCAAGATCATCAGAAGACTATTTGGGAAGATTTTATGGTGAGTTTATGTCCTACTCTGGAGGTGATGGGCAATCTTTAGGTATTGTTCTCACTCCAAAGCATATCACTGATTTGTTTTGTGAATTGATTGATATTAGCCCCTTTGATATCGTCTTAGACCCTTGCTGTGGAACAGGAGGTTTTCTCGTTGCCGCAATGCACCATATGTTAGAACAAACCGATACTGAGGCTTTGAAAAAGAGCATTAAACAAAAACAGCTTCACGGATTTGAATTACAGCCCTATATGTTTACAATAGCCACCACAAATATGATTCTGAGAGGCGATGGTAAAAGCAATTTAATCAATGACGACTTTCTGAAACAAGATTCAAATAAATTACAGCTCAAACAAGCAACAGTAGGGATGATAAATCCTCCATATTCTCAAGGTTCGAAACAAAACCCTGATTTATATGAAATAGCCTTTACAGAACACTTGTTGGATTCATTAATGGTTGGTGGAAGATGCGTTGTGATTGTTCCACAATCTTCTGTAACAGGTAAGACAAAAGAAGAAGAGGCAATAAAAGTAAATATATTAAAGAAACATACTTTAGAGGGCGTTATAACTCTGAATAAAAATACATTTTATGGAGTAGGAGTAAATCCGTGTATAGCTATCTTTACGGCAGGTGAACCACATCCAAAAGATAAAGAATGCAAATTTATAAACTTTGAGAATGATGGATATAAAGTCAGTAAGCACATAGGGCTTGTAGAAACCGAACAAGCCAAAGACAAAAAACAACATTTAATTGATGTATGGTTTGACAGGATAGAATCAGAAACGAATTTTTGTGTTAAAACGAGCATAGAGGAAGATGACGAATGGCTTCACAGCTTCTATTATTTTAATGATGAAATTCCAACGGATGCAGAGTTTCAGAAAACTATTGGAGACTATTTATCGTTTGAATTTTCTATGATAATGCAAAATAGAGGTTATTTATTTGGGCTTGAGCAAGATGCAGATGTCAATAATGCTTAGTGATAGAGAATGGAAAGGATTTTTGTTAAGTGGAGATGATGGTATATTTCAAAATTATCACGGTAAAAGACTTACTAAAGATGACCGTAAAGAAGGTGATATTCCATTGCTAACAGCTGGAGAACAAAGACAAGGAGTGGCTGAATTCGTTTCTAATCTTTCAATGGAGGTATTCGAAGATTTTATCTCAATTGATATGTTTGGAAACTCATTTTACCACAAGCATAAATGCTGTGGCGATGATAATATATACTTTTTTATCAATGATGATCTATCAGAATATGTTAAATTATTTATAACGAATTCAATTGGCTACCAAAAAGACAAATATTCATATGGAAAGCAATTTAGACAAAAAAATGCCGACTCTTCAAAAATATTACTTCCAGTGAACCCTAATAATTCAGATGAACCAGATTATGATCTTATGGAACAATACATAAAATCAATAATAGGAAGAAAAGTAGAATTTTATAAACAATATACAAAAACAATGTTAAGCAAATTGGAGTATAAAGAGATACAGAAGCTCGAAGAGATGGAATGGGATGGATTTGAGGTTGGGAAGCTTTTTAAATTTCAAACTGGAAAATCAAAAGGGTTGAATCATTTAGAAAAGACAATAAATGGCATTAACTATTTAGGAGCGACAAATAGAAATAATGGTGTTTTATGTCAAGTTAAAAACAATGAGGAGATGATACAAAAAGGAAACTGCATTGCTTTTATTAGGAATGGAGAAGGGTCAATGGGATATGCCGTCTATAAATCAGAAGACTTTATCGCTACCTCCGATATTACGGCTGGATATGCAGACTTTTTAAATAGACATATTGGTTTATTCATTACCACCGTATCAGATAAAATCAGAGGGAAATATAATTTTGGCTACAAAAGAAGTGACACGAGATTGAAGAAAGAAAAACTTTTACTTCCGGTTAATGATAAAGGTGAACTAGACTATGAATTTATGGAGCAGTATATGAAGAATTTGGAGTATAAAAAAATTAAGCTATACCTAGATTTTTTAGAAAATCAAAACAGATAATAGATTTTTTCTATAAGAGTATAAGTTGGAACCCCGTGTCAAGTACGAGGATGACGAAACCTTGTCATTCCTAAGAAAGTGGTAGTTTAGTTCTGAATGAATAAAATCTATTATTCATTCAAACCCATCAGATTTAAGCGGTTTAGTTAAAAAATAGCGTAATACCGCATATCCGATCACTCCGGAGAGGAGTGATCCTAGTAATATCCCCAGCCTTTCATCGCATAAAGCGAGACCTCCGGCTCTGGCATGCTCAAATGCAAGAGAGCCGATGAATAACGACATCGTAAACCCGATCCCGCTGATGATTGAAACGCCGTAGAGTTGTCCCCAATTAACACCGTAAGGGAGTTTTCCAAATCCCATCCAAACCGCCAATGCACTAAATAAAAATACCCCTGCTTGTTTGCCGATAAAGAGGCCGAATGCGATTCCAAGAGTAATGTTATCGTAGAAATCCTGTGCCGAAATATTGGAAAAGCCGATGCCGGTATTGGCAAACGCGAACAGCGGCAAAATGATAAAGTTGACCGGTGCGTGGAGGGAGTGCTCAAGTGCATGGAAAGAGGGTTTGTTGTTTTTAAGCGGAATCAGTAACCCCAGAATGACGCCGGCTAGGGTGGCGTGAACCCCTGATTTTAAAACCGCTGTCCATAAGACGATACCGACCAATATGTATGCGGTGTGGTTGATAACTCCTTTGATATTCATGATAATTAAAAGAGCGATCATAGTCGCCGCAGTGATTAATGAAACGCTTGATAGCTCGGAGGTATAAAAAAGGGCAATGATGATAATCGCACCCAAATCATCAATAATCGCCAGTGCTAAAAGAAAAAGTTTAAGCCCTTTGGGGACGCGATCTCCCAAAAGGGTCAATATACCTAGAGCAAATGCGATATCGGTAGCAGAGGGGATCGCCCACCCCTGAAGCGCTATAGGATTGTTCCAGTTGAACCATGCATAAATGAGCGAGGGGACTGCCATCCCACCCAGTGCGGCAAAAGCGGGAACGGCTATCGCTTTGGGATCACTGAGAGAGCCCTCAATCACTTCACGTTTAATCTCCAAACCGATCATAAAGAAAAAGACGGCCATAAGACCGTCATTGATCCATAGAAGAAGCGGTTTGGCAATTACGAGTTCTCCGATGCTGATAACAACGGGAATCGACGTCAGTGCATCGTACAATGAGTGAAGATTTGTATTTGCCATGATCATAGCGAAAAGCGTGGCTAAAACAAGGAGTATTCCGGTGGCTGATTCAAGTTTAAAAAAATTCAGCAGAGAGTATTTGAGCATATGTTTCCTTAATCAGGATACATGATAGAAAAACTAAGTTAACGGTTAGAAAATATAGAAGACGGCAAAATCTAATGGATGATGATTTTTACGTTATCCGATTTCGTTCTCATTTTGAGCCATTTTTCTATTTTTGCCCGTTCTCCTCTTGAGAGCCGTTTTTTAGTCTCGACATTGAGAATCAGGCGATTTTCACTGACGTTACGTTCCACTGCCGTTTCATCATAATTTTGGGACAAGACAACATTGGTAACTTTAGGAAAGAGGGTTTCCAGTTCATTGGGGATAGCACTGTAATAGTCGCGGTTACGTGATAAAAGAGACATCTCCTCTTTTAATCGGGCGATCTCTTTCTCTTTAGCTTGCAGATCGGCTTTTGTATTTTGATACAAATCGGTGATGATATCGGCTTTGAGTGTGGAGACGTCAACATCTTCGCGTTCGCCGTTTTGATACACTTTGAGTTTGGCTTTTTCCAACCCTTCAGCATTTAGCCGTATGATAATGGTATCGAGTTCGCTCTTGGGAACATAGTCTCCGATCAGAAATACTTTTACTTCGTAGGTTTTTGGGTTGATTTTTACCTGAGCCACATTTGTGTTTTTAAAATTCAGGTGTTCGTTTACAAAGGCGGTCGCTTTGGCTTTAAAGACCTCTTGTCCGACGAGCTGATAGGCCAAATATGAACTTGGCAGGATCGTAAGAAGCGCTACGGCAACGATATAGCGCTGTGCCCGCTTGGCAACATCGGAGTCGACGTATTTTTTCTCCGCCACATTAAATGCGCGAACGACTAAAAATGCCGATAATGCGATGAAAACAAAGTTGATGGTGTAGAGGTAAAATGCTCCGAAGAAATAGCTCCAATGTCCTGTTGCCAAACCAAATCCAGCAGTGCACAGGGGCGGCATCAATGCTGTTGCAATAGCAACACCGGGGATAACGTTTGTCTTTTCTTTGCGTGTGATCGCAACGATTCCGGCCAATCCACCGAAAAGTCCGATCAAGACATCCCACACGGTCGGTGTCGTCCGTGCAAGGAGTTCTGATTGGGCGGTATCGAGCGGTGAGATCCAAAAATAAAGGGTAGAGGTAAGAAGACCGATAAGGGTTGCGATAGCCAGATTTTTAAATGCTCTTCGCAGAAGGGTAAAATCGTTAATTCCCGCTCCGTATCCGATCCCCATAATCGGTCCCATCAGCGGAGAGATAAGCATCGCTCCGATAATAACGGCGGTGGAATTGACGTTTAGACCGATGGATGCGACGAAAATAGCAAACATTAAAATCCAGAGATTTGCCCCTTTCATATGAATGTCGCCACGGATACGCTCATCAATAATAGTATCGTCAGCTTTATCCTCAAAAAGGCTTAAGCGTTCACGCAAGAGCTGTTTTGCCGTTATCCAGAAACGGTGTTCTTCAATGTTGGTCATTTGCTCGCCTTTTGCAAATTGCTAATCTATTATTCAAACTCATCAAACTTCGGCTCAGGGGCTTTGAATTTTTCACTGAGAAACTTTTGATAACGGGGAGCACTGTCGAAGAGTTTCCGCAACGCCCATGTACCGTGCATTTCACTGAGCGATGAATCGACGATCACATAGGAGAGATAGACGGTGTTCTCGTTGATCGAAAACTGCAATCGCTCCAGTGCACTGTTTTCCCCTAATAAATAATCATACAGTGCTTCGATATTCTCTTGCGGAATACGGCAGAGTGCCGAATCGGCAATGACGATACCGTTATCGTAATAGTTGATGTCGATACGGGTTGTTCCTATCTCAAACCGCCAGCTCCGCTGACTCCGTCTGGATAGGGTCACATTAATCTTCAGAGCTTCTAAAATCTTTTCAATCAATGCCACGACACCAGAGGGTTTATACCCCTCACGGCGTCGTTTTGCAACGTCGAGTTTCGTTCCGCATTTTGGGCAATAATCATTTTGGATTGTGGATTCTACAATTAGATTTTTACATGAACCGCATCGGATAACATCTTCGGTTTTTAGAGCTCGGAACTGATCAAGTGCCTCTTTGAGAGTGTATGAGGGGAGGGCAAAGCCAAGGTTATTGGAGTTCTGGATGATAAACGTGTTGACACCGATCACCTCTGCAGAGTCGTTAAGGAGCGGCCCTCCGCTGTTTCCGGGATTGATGGCGGCATCGAATTGGATGTATTCCACCTCTCCTTGGAGACGGGAGGCTTTGGAGACGATCCCTTCCGTCGTAGAGTAATTAAGTCCGTAGGGATGGCCGATGGCAATGACTCCATTTCCGTCTTGTACGGGGATTTCGGAGAGAACCAAAGGATTTTTGCACTCGATAGAGATAGGGGAGCGGATAAATGCGAGATCAAATGCAGGATCGTCATAGATGACCGTACCGATGGTTTTAGGGAGGGTTTTGGTACTGATGAGTACCTCTTTGAGGCCACTGACGACATGCGAGTTGGTTATGATAAGCTCTCCGATGAGAAAACCGCTTCCGCTGCCGTAGGGGTTAGTGATCTGGACGATACTTTCAATCGTTTGTTCGACCATTTTTTGGGTGGCTGTATTCATACTTACACCTCCGTATAATCGAGATTTTTGATTTGAAGATAATAGCTTTGGCTGAAATGATCTAAATCACTGTAATTGAGGTGTTCTGAAAAATCATTTAGTCCTTTGTAACGGCTCATATACGGTTCTATCGATTCACGTATCCGTTGTGCGATGAGGTTCTCTTTAAAGGATTTACTCAGCGGGTCGTACAGCGGCGTCTCCCCTGCGGCTTTGAAAAAATCGGAGGCGTAGATTTCGACGTGCAGATGAAGGAGCGAGCGAAGTGAGGGGTGAAGCCCGTAGTTGTAGAGGATATAGAGGGAAATATAGCGGTAAATGACGGTGATGACATAGGTTGAGCGGTTGTTTTTGTACCAGCGAACTTTCCCCAGCGACTCTTCGATAAAGGCTGAAATCTCATCGTGCATTGCCTGCTCGAATGGGGAAAACGTATAGGCTGAGTTGTAGAACTGCGTTGCGAACGATTCGATATCCATAGCTTCAAGTTCAGTGAGATATTGTTCCAAATCGACGTTTTTATCCTCGGTCAGTTTCTCATCGTCCATAAAATAGCCGTTGATTTTTTCACTGATATTTTTAGCCATTTTTTTGTGGGGGAGGAGAAGATAATCGATTTGCAAGAGGAGGGCAAGATAGCTAAACGAGGTCATCCCCGTATTGTCGTTGGATAAAAGGCCGATAAGGCTTTGCTTGGTCTCTTGAATCCATTGCTGCATAAAAGTGAAGTTCACCTCAATTTTTTCACGAGGAACACTGAGGAGATGTTCGGTATCCAGCAGTAGTGATTCATCAAATTCACCGGCTATAAACTCTTTTTCAAAATCGGCATTAAGGGCTATTTCACGGAGAGGGTAAAAGATTTTTTGGGGGGTTATGGTGGCATTATCGAGGCGGATAGAGAGTTTTACAACCCCTTTTGATTCACTGAATCGGCAATAGGTAAGCTGAAAATCACGCTCTAAAAAACGGCGTTTGATCGCGACGTGAAGTTTGTCGCTCAGCGCAATATCGGCATGGGCTTCAAACGATGTCAGAGTAGCCACCCCTTTGATGAGAGCATACCCTTGAGTGAGGCTGAAATGGAGCGATTCTTCAAGACGCTCAATACTTAGATGGGGGGAGGGATAGGTGTTCTTTTGGTGAATGAGGGAGGATAAAAAATACTCATATCCGCTGAGAATATCACCGTCCATGAAAGCTGCTGATGAGCGTTCAAACAGTTCTCTTTCATCCGTATTCGGAAGAGCGTGTATCCCCCGTCCATACTGTGGAGCACGGTGCATTGGGAGTGGATTTAACCATGTTTTAAACGTATCGAACAGCCGCACTTCATTTTTTCCTTTATCCATTATGAAGCTTAGTGTAATCAAAGCAACCTTAAAGCGACAATAAAGTATAATGCCCCTAATTTAAAGGGCACATCAAAGATGCTTTATAGGGAGTTGTATGGGCTATAAACGTGTTTTGGTAAAATTCTCCGGTGAGGCGTTGGCCGGTGAAAACGGTCACGGCATCGATACGAAAATTCTAAAATTTATTGCCGGTGAGATTAAAACACTCGTTGATGCAGGGATTGAAGTGGGGATCGTTATCGGCGGCGGTAACATCATTCGCGGTGTGACTGCGGCGGCAGATGGAATTATTCGTCGAACCTCAGGTGATTATATGGGGATGTTGGCAACCGTTATCAATGCGATTGCTATGCAAGAAGCGTGTGAACACGAGGGGATGCTGGTACGCGTTCAAAGTGCGATCAAAATGGAACAAATTGCCGAAGCGTTTATCGTCCGTCGTGCAACCCGCCATTTAGAGCGCGGACGCGTCGTGATTTTCGCGGCAGGGACGGGTAACCCGTTCTTTACGACCGATACGGCTGCGACCCTTCGTGCCATTGAAATCGGTGCGGAAGTGATTATCAAAGCGACCAAAGTAGACGGTGTGTATGACAAAGACCCTAAAAAGTTTAATGATGCGATCAAACTTCCGAGTCTCGGATATGAGCAAGCATTGCAAGATCATATCAAAGTGATGGACGACACCTCTATTGCGTTGGCCAAAGAGAATAAACTCCCGATTATCGTGTGCGATATGTTCACGCCGGGTAACCTTCTCGAAATTATTCAGGGTAACCTATCCCGTTGCTCTATCGTAAAATAAACTAAAAGGATCATTACTATGAGACTCGAACAACTTACTGCAAAAGCACTTGAAACTGCAAATATCGACCGTTACCAATTGGCTATCGCCGTTGCAAAACGCTCAGAAGAGCTTCTAAACGGAGCAACTACTAAACTTAACGTCGATGTAAAAAAAGCTAAAACGGCTGATATCGCTTTGATGGAGATTGCCGAAGGGTATATCACGATCAAAGGTTTCGTAGACAAAGACTAATTTTACTAAAAAGCGGCATCATTGAATACCATCGACATAGAAAACGTAATCGGAATCAATGATGTTGAGGGTGCGATAGCACACCTCTATAAACATATCCCTACGTCTGCTGCAATCCAAAATGCCCTTACCTTTTCACAACAAGCCCATCAAGGACAGTTTCGTAAAAGCGGTGAAGCCTATATCGTCCATCCGGTTTTAGTCGCATCGATTGTTGCTAATATAACCGGAGATGAAGCGATGGTTATTGCCGCGCTTTTACACGACGTGGTTGAAGATACCCATATCGGTATTGATGAAATCGCACGCGATTACGGTGATGATGTTGCCCATTTGGTTGAGGGGTTAACGAAGATTGATACGATTCGTGATGCCCAGCTCATCCCTTCGAACTCCGATGAAAAACTGGTCGTTTCGGCACTCTCGTTTCGAAAAATGTTGATTGCCTCGATTGAAGATGTTCGAGTCTTGGTCGTTAAACTGTGCGATCGTCTTCACAATATGCTTACCCTTGAAGCGTTGGCTCCAATCAAACAGCACCGCATTGCTGAAGAGACATTGGTCGTTTATGCTCCGATTGCAAGCCGTTTGGGTATCTCATATCTTAAAAATCTCTTGGAGGATTTGAGTTTTAAATACCTTTTTAGTGAAGAGAAACAAGCAATTGATATGTATTTCGAGGAAAACTTTCGATCTATCAATGCAAGGTTGAGCGATTTTTGCGAAAAATTGACCAAAATGATGTTAGAAAACGGCTTTAATGAAGATGACTTTGAAATCCTCAGCCGTGTCAAACACCATTATTCGATCTATCTTAAAATGCAGCGAAAAGGGATCAGCATTGATGAGATACTTGATCTTTTGGCGGTACGGATATTGGTGAAGAAACCGATCGACTGCTACCGTGTTTTAGGGCTGGTTCATCTCAATTTTCAGCCCCTCTCTTCCCGTTTCAAAGATTACATTTCGATCCCGAAAGAGAACGGATATCAGACGCTTCACACGTCGGTTTTTGATTCAACGGCAATTTTTGAAGTACAGATTCGTACCTATGAGATGCACAAAACAGCGGAACTCGGGGTTGCGGCGCATTGGAAATACAAAAGCGGCGGGAACAACCCGATCAGCCTTGATTGGCTCCATAATCTTCAGTACCAAAATGAATCGGTCGAAGCCTTTTACGAACTGATCAAAAATGATCTTTTCAGCGAAGATATCAGTGTCTTTTCTCCGAAAGGAAAACCTTTCACCCTCCCTCGCGGAGCGGTGGCTCTTGATTTTGCGTATGCGGTTCATACCGAAATCGGTGACACTGCAGAGGGGTGTTTGATTAACAAAGAGAAAGCCTCCCTTTTAAATGAGCTTCATAACGGAGATATCGTTAAAATTACGACGGGATCGAAAAAAATCAATCGATGCAGTTGGATTGACGCCGTCAAAACCTCCCGAGCCAAAGCCAGCATGCGGGCGAATTGTAACCAGCGGATCAAAGCGATTGATACCGAAACGGGGATGAATATTTTGAGTACCGTCTTTAATATGGATCCGGTACGACTTGAAGAGCTGTTTGCCCAAACTCATTTAGAAGAGCAACGTCACCGAATCCCTAGCGAACTTGATTTGCTTAAAGAGACGGTTAACCGTTTCGCGCTGGAGATAGGTGAGAACAACCGCATCAGTGCCTTTTTATCCCGTAACCGTTTTAGGCTGAAACCGTATGTTTTTGCATCGTTGGAAATCTATGCTGCCAGCAGTGTCGGTGATGCCGTATTTGACTACTGTTGTCATCCGAAAACAGGGGATGAAATTGTCGCTTTTTTACAGCAGGGGAAAGCGCATATTCACCATAAAATGTGTAAAAATGCGGCAGGGATGATCGATCGCAGAGAACCGATGGTTTTTGTGCGATGGAGAGCGCAGCACTATTTCCGCTACCACCTTATCATCAGTATGCAAAGTGCGAAAGGCTCTCTCGCCGATTTGCTCACCTATATGGCCAAAATGGGTGCCGATATCAACTCTATTGAACTCGGAAAAGAGAAATCAGAACATACGCAATACTGCGAAATGGAGTTTCAAACTCTCGAACCCGATATTAACCGCCTTCGCTCCAAATTGGAGAAAAAAGGGAAAATCATACAATTTTTTCGGACGGATGATGCGTACCGAAGCCAAGGATAAACCATGATACAAACAGCATTACGTGAAATACGACGAGGAACCGCCGAAATTATTGATGAAGCACGTTTAGAGACCCTTCTCAAAAATTGGTTTGAAAAAAAAGAAACATATACCGTTAAAGCGGGGTTTGATCCGACTGCTCCCGATTTGCATTTGGGACATACCGTCTTGCTCCAAAAACTTGCTGCATTTCAAAAATTCGGGGGGCATATTCAGTTTTTGATCGGGGATTTTACCGCACAAATCGGTGATCCAACAGGGAAAAGTGAAACCCGTAAAAAGTTGCTTCCGGCGCAGATTCAAGAGAATGCTCAAAGCTATAAAACGCAAGTATTTAAAATTCTCGATCCCGAAAAGACAACCGTTGTTTTCAATGCCGATTGGATCAATCCGCTCGGTGCGGCAGGGATGCTGGAACTTACAACGACCTATAATGTGGCACGTATGTTGGAGCGAGACGATTTCGACAAACGGCATAAAGCGGGAATCTCGATCTCCATTAGCGAATTTTTGTACCCGTTGCTCCAAGGGTATGACAGTGTCCATTTGAAAAGTGACGTTGAGATCGGCGGAACGGATCAAAAATTCAACCTTCTGATGGGTCGCCATTTACAGCGGGTGTATGAGATCGGAAAAGAACAAAGTGTCCTTATGATGCCGATTCTCGAAGGTCTTGACGGTGTTCAAAAGATGTCCAAATCATTGGGGAACTACATCGCCGTAGCCGATGAGCCAAACGAGATGTTTGGAAAAATCCTCAGCATTAGCGATATCTTGATGTGGCGTTATTATGAACTCTTAAGCACTAAAAGCTTGGATGAAATTGAAGCGCTTAAAGTCGGAGTGGAAAACGGAACTCTGCATCCGAAAAAAGTAAAAGAGGCGTTAGCCCTTGAAATCACGGCGCGGTTCCATTCCGAGGAAGCGGCATTAGGTGCCCAAACGGAGTTTGAGCGTGTCCATGCCCAAAGCGAAATCCCGAGCGAAATGGATGAATTTACTACAGAGGCTCCGATCTGGATTGCGAAAGCACTGGTCGATTGTGCTCTTAGCCCTTCTACTTCACAAGCACGTCGGGAGATTAAGCAAGGCTCTGTTAAAATCGACCAAAATAAACTAAGCGATGAGCAATACCAACTTGAAGCGGGTGAATACATCCTTCAAGTGGGAAAACGAAAATTTGCGCGATTAAAGGTAACCCAATGAGTTTCAAACCAATTAAAATCGGTAAGCATACCATTAAAATTCCTATCGTTCAGGGAGGAATGGGTGTCGGAATCAGCTGGGATCGCCTTGCGGGAGCGGTCTCTTCTGAAGGAGGACTAGGTGTCATTAGCTCCGTCGGTACGGGATATTATGAAGATAAAGTGCATGCGAATAAACTGATTGCTAACCGCCCGTTGGATGCGGAGAATTTTTACTCCAAAAAAGGGCTTGAGGCAATTGTCAAAAATGCCCGAAAAATCTGTGGTGATGCCCCTTTGGCGTGTAACATTTTGTATGCGATCAACGATTATGGCCGAGTCGTAACCGATGCGTGTGAAGCGGGAATTGATATCATCATTACCGGTGCAGGATTACCGACTAATATGCCTGAATTTACGGCGGATTATCCCGATGTTGCACTGGTTCCGATCGTCTCCTCTCCTAAAGCGCTCTCTATTATCTGCAAACGATGGCAAAAACGGTACAACCGTCTCCCTGATGCCGTTATACTTGAGGGACCTCTCAGCGGCGGACATCAAGGGTTCACGTATGAGCAATGTGCGATGGAAGAGTATCAGCTGGAAAATCTTGTCGCTCCCGTCGTAGAAGAGGCGGCGTTGTGGGGAAATATCCCCGTTATCGCAGCGGGGGGAATCTGGGATAAAAATGATATTGATGCAATGATGGCATTGGGGGCTAGCGGAGTACAGATGGGAACACGCTTTATCGGTACATTCGAGTGCGATGCCCATGATAATTTCAAAGAGGTTCTCCTCGCAGCCAAAGAGGAAGATATCACATTGATGAAATCGCCGGTCGGTTATCCGGCGCGCGGAGTTCGTACCCATTTACGCGATCTTATCGATACCCGCACGGGTCCCTCTATCAAATGTATCTCTAACTGTGTCGCTCCGTGTAATCGCGGCGTCGAAGCCAAAGAGGTCGGTTTTTGTATCGCCGATCGTCTGAGCGATGCGTATCTTGGTGATAAAGAGCTTGGTTTGTTCTTTTCAGGAAGCAACGGCTACCGTATCGATAAAATTATCTCCGTCAAAGAGTTGATGGAAAAACTAACCCACGGGGAGTGAGCTTCACCTTGCTGAACCGATTTTTCTTCCTTGCTATTGTCTGTTTTACCTCTCTTATGGGTGCCATCGACACGGATCGTTTGGAATCGGCTAAAAAAGCGTTGGCAAGCAATGATGAGATTGAGCAGTTTCGGGGATACAATGAATTTAAAACCCTCTATCTGCGTGCGATTTTGGATAAAGATGCCCCTGTTGCTCTAGAAGCACTAGAGGGGATCGTTCAAGGGGGAGAGAAACTCGGCATTGATGTCCGTAAATATCAAACCGATTTGGCAAAACTCAAAAAAAATACTCCTAGCGCAAAACCGCTGATGGTCACGGAAAAAACACCGACTTCTCCGCTCCCCTCGGTAATATATGATAAAACCTTCAAACCGGCTCTTGTCGCCAGTAAATTTTCGACCCCTGAACCGGAAAAAATGATCAAATCCGACCCCATACTCCCTAAAAATGAAATCACGATGACGATGCGTCATAGACTTTTGGATACCTCTTGGAAAGATAACGGACTGATATTGGTATTTGACAGTGAGATTAAACCCTCAGAAGTCCGAATGTCGAAAATCCTCGAAACCGATAAAAAGCGATTTCGATATATTATGGATATTGACTCTTCGACCCTTTCAAAAACCCAGACGTTGGAGCATCAAAGTATTAACCGGATCATAATGGCACAATTTGATGCCAAAACACTCCGTGTGGTGATTGAACATAATCAACCTATCTCGATTAAGACTACTCCTAAGGGTTCAACGCTCTATATCGATCTTTCCCTAGAACCCCCTAAAACTACCCCTCCACTTGCAACCGCTCCGGTTAAAGAAGAGGTGCAAGAACCTTTGCAATTGTCGGCCCTTCCTCCCCTCGTGACTGTCACTCCACGTGATCGAAGCAAAAAGATTATCGTGATCGATCCGGGGCATGGGGGAAAAGACAGCGGAGCTGTCGGTAACGGGTTTATGGAAAAAGAGATTGTGTTAGGGATATCAAAACAGCTCTCAGAAAAACTCCGTGCAATGGGGTATACCGTTTATATGACACGTAGTAATGATGTTTTTATTGAACTGAAAGATAGAACAAAGTTTGCCAATGATAAAGAAGCGGACCTTTTTGTATCGGTGCATGCGAACTCTATCCCGAAAACCTCTGATCCTCTTGCGGCACAAGGGCTTGAGACCTATTTTCTCTCACCGACTCGGAGTGAGAGATCGATGCGGGTTGCGGCGTTGGAAAACTCTGAAGATATGGAAGAGATGGGAGAATACGGTAAGCTCAGTTTTTTGAGCTTTTTGAACAAAGAGAAAATCATCGCTTCGAATAAACTGGCTATTGATTTGCAAAAAGGGATGTTCAGCAATCTGCGTAAACAATTTCCGAATGTTCATGATAACGGTGTTCGAGAAGCCCCTTTTTGGGTTCTAGTCGGGGCTCAAATGCCGGCGGTATTGCTAGAAGTGGGATATATCAGTCATCCTGAAGAGTCCACACGCATCGCTGATGAGAAATATCAACGATGGCTTGTAGAGGGCTTAATGGAAGGGATCGGGCGGTACTTCGCCAATAACAGTTAGATTTTACTTTTCTCGTAAAAGTAGTTGGTGGCTTCAACAAACCCTTCGACACTTCCGCAGTCAAAACGTTTCCCTTTAAACTTATAGGCTAAAACCATCCCTTTTTGTGCTTGTGTCATAAGGGCATCGGTGATTTGAATCTCGCCCCCTTTACCGGCGGGGGTATTCTCAATTATGCCGAATATATCGGGAGTGAGGATATAGCGTCCGATGATAGCAAGGTTGCTAGGTGCAACAGATGGATCGGGTTTTTCGACCATGTTGGAGATCATATACACCCCCTCTTCGATCTCTTTCCCCTCTATGATACCGTAGCGGTTGGTATGGCTTGGATCAATCTCTTCAATGGCGACGATGGAACATTTGTATTTGTTAAACAATTCAACCATTTGAGAAAGGACACTGCGGTCTCCGTTTCCGTCACATAGGTCATCGGCGAGGATAACGGCAAACGGCTCATTCCCGATGAGTGTCTCACCTGTGAGGATCGCATGTCCCAACCCCTTCATTTCATTTTGACGTGTATAGGAGAAGGTACATTGATCGATAAGAGAACGAATCTCAGTGAGGTAGTGTTCTTTATCACTTCCTTTAATCTGATGTTCAAGTTCGTAGCTGACATCAAAATGATCTTCCAATGCCCGTTTTCCCCGTCCTGTTACGATAGCCATCGTATGCATTCCCGCTTCAACCGCCTCTTCGACACCGTATTGGATGAGAGGTTTGGTGAGTACCGGCAACATCTCTTTCGGCATTGCTTTGGTTGCAGGTAAAAATCGGGTTCCGTAGCCTGCAGCAGGGAAAAGGCATTTTTTAATCATTGAGACTCCTTAATTATGGGTGATATTTTATCACATTTGTCCGTAGTAAATCTGTTTACTATTTGATTACACAACATAAGATACAATGAGGAATCTCTTATAAAGGAAAGTTATGAAAACAACTATTCGTTTAGCCCTAATTGCGGGAATTTTAGGCACATCTTTAGGTGCATCAAATTTTGATATCGGCGTTTCCGGTTCAGATCAAGGGATTAATGGATTTACCTTTTCTATCGGCGATTATTATCGTGTTCCCTATCAGGAAGTTGTGGTGATTGAACGTTCCATCCCGCGTGATGAGATGAGTGTTGTCTACTTTTTAGCTCGTGAGTCGCATCGCGATGCCCGATACATTAGCGATTTACGTCTGCGCGGAATCAGCTGGTGGGATATCAGTCTGCGGCTAGGACTTAATCCGCATACGTTGTATGTCGTGGATACCCATCGTTACCATCAACCTCCTTATGGAAAAGCGTACGGGTATCATAAGGATAAAAAGCACCGTCTTCGTGATGCCGATATTGTCGAGTTGGTCAATGTCCGCTTCCTCTCCGATTACCATCGCATCAGTGCGGACGAGGTAATAGAGCGACGCCGAAGCGGTGAGCGGTATAATCGGATTGATGAACATTACCGAGGGAAAAAGCATTCAAATAACCCTCAAGAGCGAAGAGATGATCGGCGTGATGATCGAAACGGACATGGGGAGAAAGGACACGGTAACCCGCATGAGCGTTAAAATAGTTCAATAATCTCTACAGTACGGAGGGATTTCATCCCTGTTTCATGCTATTATAAAGTAACTATTTAATAGAGGAAAAACGGGTGGATGATGAACCAAGAACTGACACGTAAAGATCAGCTAAAATCGAAATTAAGAGAGGGCGATCCTACCTACCGCTATTACAAATCAATCTTTCATCTCACCCGCGATATGATCGCGATTAGCGACGGGTATCATATTATAGATGCCAATAAAGCATTTGGCGATTTTTTTTCGGCTTTTGGCGTGGATCTATTTGACTCCGATTTTTCTCTCTCAAAACAGTTTCTGCAGATAGACAAATACGGGTATGTGTATGAGGGGTATTTGAATACCCCTTGGTTTAAAACAGTCTTGAGGGGTGAAAAAGAGCACTATAAAGTGGGTATCAGCGCACACGATAAAATCTATACTTTTTCAGTTTCTGTCACTTTATTGGAGCCGAGCGAAGATATTTATGTGATTACCCTCTCCGATGTCACTGATATGATGAGTTACAAGTGTGTTTTGGAGGAGGGGATCCGTATCAGCACACACGAAAAAGAAGAGACACAGTTCATTCTCTCACAATACTATCAGGCGATCGATGCTTCCAACTTGGTAGCACGATGCAATCTGGATGGGATTATCACCTACGTCAACGACACCCTCTGCGAAACGCTCCATTACACACCCGAAGAGTTAGTCGGACGCAATGTCTCGATTTTCTTTGATCGAAACAGCGAGGTCATGTGTGAAAAAATAGCAGAACAGCAGATCCATAACGGCGAGATTTGGAAAGGGGTTCTGAAAAATATGGATAAATACGGGGGGACGCGTTATTTTGCCACTACGATTGTTCCTATTAAAAATCAAGATAATACGATTATTGAAATCCTCTCAATCCGTCATGATATTTCGGAGATGATGAGTGCCAAAGAAGAAGCGCTTCAATTGCTCGAAGCCAAAACTCAGTTTTTCGATCAGGTATCCCATGAACTTCGTACCCCTCTCAATGCGATTGTCAATTTTACCGATCAAGCGCTGGAGAGCTATGATGAGATTATTGAGGATGAGGAAAGCCGTGAGCTGGTCAAAAAATATTTGCAGCGCTCGTATGCCAATGCAGAAAACTTGTTGGAATTGATCAACTCTCTTCTTGATATAGCCAAAATGAAATCGGGAAAAACGGCTTTTAGGATTGCACCTCACAATGCGGTATCACTTACCCAAGAAGCATTTGAAAATTGTTCAAGTCTCCGAAAAAACAGCACTATCCAGTATGATTTTAAGTCAACAAAAAGTGTTATCCCGATAGAGTGTGACGGAGTAAAATTTAAACAAATCATCACAAATTTGATCTCTAACGCACTGAAATTTACTTCGGATGGAAGTGTCGTAGTGCGGGTAGAAGAGAGTCCGGATGCGTGTATCATTGAGATTGAAGACAGCGGAATGGGGATAGCCGAAGATAAGCTCTCTCTCATATTTGAACCGTTTGCTCAAGTACGCGATCATGGTTTCGGTACGGGATTAGGGCTGAATATCGTCCGTGAGTACGCTGAAGCTATGGATATGTCAGTACATGTTCGCTCCGAAGTAGGGAGGGGAAGCTGTTTTTCAGTACGAGCCAAATTAAAAGGAAACTGATTGCTTAGTCATCATTATCAAATTATCGATACCTTGCATGAAAATATTTCTACGGTTGTCTATCGTGCCCTTCGGACAAGCGATGGGAAGCGGGTGATTGTTAAAATGCTCAAACCGGGGGAAATGAATGAACACAGAATAACCCAGTTTATGAACGAGCAACAGATACTCTCCCAGCTCAAATCCCCTAAAATCGTCAAATTAATCGAGATTATAGCCCTCCCTTCGGAATACCTCCATATTTTTGAAGATATTGGAGGGAATTCCCTATACGATATGCTCTTGCACCGCCGTTTTTCACTTTCAGAGGGGCTGAATATCGCCATTAAAATTGCGGAAGCACTCCAAATTATCCACCAAAAACATATTATTCACGCCGATATCAATCCTAAAAATGTTATTTATAACCATGAAACCAAAGCACTTCAAATTATCGATTTCGGATATTCGGTTATTGATAATCATTTTAGGTATAACAGCGATCTCAATGTCGGAACGTCGGGAAATCTTATGTATATGTCTCCGGAGCAGACGGGGCGGACGAAGCAGAGGGTTGATCTTCGAAGCGATTTGTACAGTTTCGGAATGAGTCTCTATCACCTTTTTTCGGGATCTTCTCCGTTTGAAGCGAAAGACCGTTATGAACTTATCCATAAACAAATTGCCCTCCGTCCCGCACCTATCGAAACGATTGTTGAGAATTTTCCACCGGTTCTCTCTACGATCATTAACCGACTCACTGCGAAAAAATCGCAAGAGCGTTACCAGAGCGATGAAGCGGTAATATATGACCTGAAACATGCCCTTCGAACTTTGAATAAATCGGCGCAAATCCCCCACTTCGAGATCGGAACCCGAGATCAGCCCACCCTCCATTTCGGCGATCATATTTTCGGCCGTGACGAAGAGATCGGATTGCTTAAAGAGGTAGCTCAAAAAGTAACCTCGCATAAAGGGGTTCGGCTTGTTGTTTCGGGCGCAGGCGGTGTGGGAAAAACACGTTTGATTGAGGAATTTTTAACCCTCTTAAACAGCAGCGGATCGAGAATTTTACGGGGAAAGTTTGAACAGAATCGCTCATCTCATCCCTATTTGAGTTTTAAACAACTCTTTGCTCAACTCAAGATGGTGTGGATACGTCATATCAAAAATACCCAAGAGGTGCAGTTGGATACTCGCAGTATTCAGACATTGAGCCACTATTTTTCGGAGTTACGGGAGATTTTGACACCTAAGTCTATAAGCAACGCAACGACGGGCGAAGAGATGCGTCATCAGCTCCCTTATGCGTTGCAGGAATTTTTAAAACAGATCGCAACCGATACCTCACCGTTAGTGATTTTTATGGATGATTTGCAATGGGCCGATAGCGCATCCCTCGATCTGATCCAAAAAGCGATTTTGCAGATGGATATCCCTAATCTCCATTTTATTTTCAGCTATCGCACGGATGAGATTGAGTCTAATCCGGTCTCATTAGAATTCGTCCAAAAAGTCCGAGAGCAGTGTTCGGATGAGGTGTACTTTTTTGACCTTTCCCCCCTTATGACAAAAGATATGAAAACCATGTTCAAAGAGATGTTAGGGGAGGGGAGATCAGACGTAGAGAGCCTCGCAGAGCTTATACACAAAAAAACAGATGGGAACCCTTTTTACATTAAAACCTTTCTTTACGATTTGATCGATGCACACGAGATTGCGTATGAGAAGGGGAAATGGCGTTTTGATCTGGAAAAAATTCGTACGTATGGCGCAAGTGTTAATATTGCCGGTTTGATACGTGCTAAATTTTCGCAGCTTAGCCGTGATGAACAAGAATATTTATACTATTTGTCATTGTTGGGAGGACGTTTCGATACCCATTTGGCCCTTCGGATGATGCGGGGGCTGAAATACCCCAATACTATTATGCATCAACTCGAATCAAAAGGATTTATTGAGGTTTTCAGCGGACATTACCAATTTGTACATGACGTGATCCAGCAGCATGTGATCCATTCGATACCGATGACCATGAAGAAAACGATCCATCTCAATATCGGAGAATTTCTGGAGCGCTCCTATAATGCAGGGGTGTATGATGATGTTATCAATGTTGTCTCCCACATCAATCACCGGGTTGAAGAGGGAAAATGGGAGAAGGGTGCATTGAGTCTTAATGTGAAAGCACTCTTTGAGATGGTGCTGAGCGGATCGTATCCTTTGGCGCTGGAGCATTTACAATGGATGGATTCCCATCGTGCTACAGAGGCGTTGGAGCTTCTAAAATATTCGGACAGATTTGATTTCAAAGTAATGCGGATCAAGATTTTCTATTTGAATGCACGGCATGACGAAGCAGAAAGATACTTACAACTAGTGATGAGCGACGTCAAAAGGGTATCGGAACGTTTGGTCTGTTTTTCCCTTTATAAAGATTTGTGTGTGACCAGAGGGGATGGCTTTGATTCGCTGGTTTGTTTTGGAAACTCTATCTTGGATGAGTTGGGGATGGCGGTTCCTCAAAGAGGAGATGAGGTTGAAAAAGCGGTTGAGAGGTTGAAGAATTTTACCCTGAACCACCCTTATTCTCATGAAGCCGATGCTATAAGCCGCCTTCCGAAACTCAAAAATATTTCAAAACAGCGGATGATATCGATATTAGTCGAGTATTGGGAAGCGGCGTACTATTTAGCCGATATTCCCCTGATGCAGTGGGCGTATTTAAGTATTGTCGAGGTTTCATTCCGTTATGGAAACACGAGCGGATCGGCTTTCGGATATGTTCTCTACGGAGCTTATATGGTGAGTGAGGGACGTTTCAAAGAGGGATATCGGTTTGGTGAAGCGGCATTGAAACTTAATCATCAATTTGGTGATGAAACGATGCTTCCGAAAGTCCATAATTTTATGGCCAATTTTATCAGCCCCTATACTAAGCCGCTTGTTCATAATTTGGCGTTGTATCAAAAAAGTCTCCACCAAAGCAAGGTTAACGGTGACATTGTTTTCGGAACATGGGCTAACTTTTTAACCCATTTTAGTGATTATCTCTCAGGACGTTCACTCGATGTACTGCATGAAAATATTTTAAAAGAGTCGAGTTTTCTCCTCAACTCCGGCGATAAGAAGATGATTGCTATTTTTGACGTATTGCGTTCTAGCGTCCGAATGTGGCAAGAGAGTGGTGAGGATAGTAGCTCAAATGAAGAGGATGCACTCGCTTTGTGGGAAGAGGAGAACTTTTATCCGGGATTAGCGTGGTATGGGATTATTAAAGCGCAGACGTGTTGGATTCAGGGAGAAAATGAACGGGGGTTGGAGTATCTGAACCGCTATGTTCGCAGCGATGCCAATGAAGTGATTATGTTTCCGAAAATGAGGCTCCATCCCCTACGTGCATTGTTGTTACTAGGAAAAAACACCCCGTTAAATACCGATGAGATGAGCGTTTTAAGGGAAGATTTGAAGATGTGTGATGCGTATGCATCCTCTTCCCCCAAAGAGTTTAAGTTTTGGAAATTAGTGATTCGTGCTAAAAGGGGTGAGGCAACCAAGCATTATTGGGATGTTGCCAAATTGTACGATGATGCATTGAAGGAAGCACGAAAAATTAACAATCCGTTTGCCATTGCTGTGAGCGCGATATGTGCAGGGCGTTTTTGGAAAGAGAAGCGGTTTGAGGATTTAAGCCATTTTTATTTCAGTGAAGCGGCGATGGGGTTGAACCAATGGGGTGCTTACGCTATGGCGGAGAGGCTCAAAATCAAAGCGCATCTGCACTCCTCACATCCTATTGAAGAGTTGGGTCAATCATCGAACAGTTCACTGCTGCGTGCCGAACCGACCAATTTTCGAAGTCTCCTTAAATCGTTCTATGCTCTTTCACAAACGATGGAGAAAAAAGAGCTGCTTCAAACGCTGATGCAGACGATTTTGGAAAATGCTACGGCGAGTAAAGCCGTTTTGATCTTGAAGGAGGAGGGGCTCTTTTACACGAGTGCTAGAATCTATTTTGAAACCGGAAAAATTGAGCTGTATCACCTGAAGCTCAATGAGACACCGTTTCTTCCGAGTCATCTGATTACCTATGCAATTGAGTCCAAACATAAAGTGATACAAAACAGCCCCGCAGAGAGCGGAAAGTTTCAGTATGACGACTATTTTCACTCCCATAAGCCTGCCTCCTCGATGGCGATACCGACGTTGATCGAAGGGGATGTCGTGGGTATTCTCTATCTCGAAAATGAGGAAGTTTCCACCCCGCTTGATAGTGATACCCTCCAAACCCTTCGGCTGTTATTGACTCAGGCTATGATTATCTATAAAAATACCTTGTTGTATGAAAACCTCAAAACCAATGAAGATAATCTTAACAAGGCGCAGCAAATCTCCCATGTCGGGAGCTATCAGTATGACAGTGTGAGTGAAACGATTCTATGCTCAGCTGAAATATACCGTATCTATGAACTTGACCCGTTTAGTGTCGCTATCAATAGCGACTGGGTAGTAGATCATGTCCATCCAGATGATCGGGAGTTGCTATTACAGGCTAAAGAGAAACTCCTCGGCGGGGAGCACTTTTACGACGTGATGTATCGGATACAGACAGCCAAAGGAAATATCCGTATCGTCCAAGAGCGAGCCGAAGCGTATTGGGAGGAGGATCGTCAAAAACTCTCCGGCACGATTCAAGATATTACAGAAAGCAAACATACCGAAGAGATGATCAACCGCCTCTCTCAAGTGGTGAATCAGACCCCATTGTCGACGATAATCACTGACCCGCGCGGTATTATCAACTATGTTAATGCCCATACCTCTAAACTGAGTGGATATTTCGCTCATGAATTGATCGGTCGGAAAATGAGCATCTTCAATTCAGGGATACATTCCAAACCGTTTTATGACGATCTTTGGGCTACGATTACCCACAAGCGCTCTTTTTGGCGCGGAACCATTGTTAATCGGATGAAAAACGGCGAACTGCGCGATTGTGCCTCAACCATTTTCCCTATCTTAAATACCCAAAATGAGATTATCAATTTTGTAACCATCCAAGATGATGTTACCGAGAGAAATATGAAAGACCGATTGTTTTTGATGCAAACCCGCCAAGCACAGATGGGAGAGATGCTCAGTATGATTGCCCATCAGTGGCGTCAGCCGTTGGCAATTATGAGTGCTTTGATGAGCCGTCAAAAGATCAACATTATGCTGGATCGTTTCTCACAGGAGGATATTGTCAAAAGCTTTGATGAGATGGAGGCTCAGGTGCAGCATCTCTCCCATACTATTACCGATTTTAAAGATTTTTTCAAACCCGATAAACAAACGGCTAAAACAAAAAGTTCGCTTATCGTTTCCAAAACCCTTGAACTGGTCGAGCATACACTGATGAATAAAAATATCAAGGTTGATGTTGAGCATCTCTATGACGATGAGTATCAAACTTACGAAAATGAATTGATTCAAGTGATGCTGAATCTTATTAAAAATGCGCAGGATGTATTTGAAGAGAAAGGGGTTAAAAATCCACGTATTGTCATCCGAAGCGAGCAATCGGAGGGGCACGTGATGATCAGTGTCGAAGACAACGGCGGGGGAATTGCCCCTGAAATCATCGATACACTCTTCTCCCCTTATGCTTCAACGAAAAAAGAGAATGGAACGGGGTTGGGGCTTTATATGTCTAAAACTATTATAGAAGAGCATTGTCACGGCTCAATTGGGGTTGAAAATACACAAGAGGGGGCGCGATTTTCACTCCGTTTTCCAAGATAATAGTAGTGAAATTTCATCAATAGTGTTTTGTTGTAATAATTTTGTAATTTTAGAGGAGAATAATTCTCCTGTGACCGTTTTGTGACTTTTTCATACTACACTTGCTATAGAATTAAAAAATCTAATACAGATTAAACGGTGTAATATGAAAGATTTGCGACTATTAATCGTCGATGATGTCGAAGATAATCGCCTAGTCCTGAATGCGATCTGTCGAAAGATGGATGGCTTTGCGATTAAAGAGGCTGTGGATGGGCTTGATGCCATCGCTGTTTGTGAAGAGTGGCATCCTCATATTATTCTGATGGACGTTATGATGCCCAACCTTGACGGGCTTGAAGCATCCAAGGTGATAAAAAGTCGTTTTCCCGAAACGGTTATTATCGTTGTGACCGCCGTCATCGATCCTCAGATGGAAGCGCATATGGCCGCTATCGGGGCGGCAGCATACATACATAAACCGATCGATAAAGAGCTGGTACGGTTTAAATTACAAAGTTTTGGAGCTTTTTTACGTTCCAAAGACGGAATTCACGCAAAGCTCTCTACGAAAGAGGCTCTCAACCCCTTTTGTTCCGATGTCCGTCATTTAAAAACCATCTTTGATATCACCGACGCTGAGGGGATGATGGATTTCGGGGTTTGGATACTTTCTCGTTGTGAAGAACACCAGACTTTTTCCTCTTCGAAAGTCGATCCGGTGATCGAACTTTTTTATGAGTTGATGCGTCAGGGACTTCGTGCAGAAGAACAAGTGAGCATTATTATCGAAGAGAGTTTCGAAGAAATTTTTATCACGATGAAATTTGATAAACCGGTTGTACTAAAAGCAAAAACCCAAGAACTGGTGGATGATTTGCAGTCGTACTGCATTATACGACAAAATTTTGCCTGTGTCCGTTTAAATATTGGGGTGAATCAGCCGAAAGCTGAAACGATACCCGTTTCAATAAAAACTCCGGAAGTTTGTATTGCCGTCTCACCATCGCTTTTGCCTTTGTCTGAAGTAGAAGATCTCAAAGAGGTGAGGGTGCTTCAGAGTGAAGAGCAGACACTCCTTCGCCAGAGTTTCGTCAAAAAAACCTCCGCATTCGAGTATGTAGCAGATATCGGCGGAGACGTGCTGGATGAGATCCGTGATTTGGAGAGTTTGGATGAGGAGTGGAGAGAGAGTTTGAACACACTTGAGAGTGAACCGTCAGTTGAAAATATCCGTCAGTTTACGGATGGTGTGCTGGCTGTTTATGTCAAGGCAATTAACAATTTGTTTGAGTTTACGGCGCTCGCTTATGCCCTCTCATCCTTGGGAACATTTATGAAAGAACAAGCCGATGCGGTTATCAACGATCCCAAAAAGCTAAAAATGCTGGTTATGCTGACGGAGCATTTGGGGAGTGATCTTACGTCATGGAGGGAACATATTTTTGCGTTGCAGGATGCGGCGGATATTCATTATCTGGACAGTTCGTTTTTCAGTTCGTGTATGCAGATAGAGCAGATCGTTGGAGACAAAAAAATCGACAGCGAAGACGATAATGACAACGATATGGAGTTTTTTTAAATCTCGAATCACCATTCTTTCTGCATAATTATGCATACAATTATGAGAGAAAGATTTTAACAACTTTTTTAAGGAGCAAAACAAGTGGCAAAAAGAGTAATTATCGTCGACGATTCCAGAGCGGTTATCGCGACAGCAGAATTGGCATTGGATGGGCTTATCAGCAGCGGAGTGATCGAGTTTAAATCGTATTTGAACCCATTAGAACTTTTAGGTGCGTTGCAAAACGGAAGCGAAAATTTCGATATGTTGATCAGTGATGTCAATATGCCTGAAATGAACGGGTTGGATTTGGCTCGTGCCATCAAATCGGATGAGCGGTATAAAACCAAGCCGATTATCGTACTCACGACCGAGAGTTCTGAACAGATGAAAATGACCGGAAAAGAGATCGGTGTAACGGGTTGGATGGTCAAACCGTTTAACGATGAAAAACTGGTCAAATCAATCAAAATGGTATTAGGAGTCTAAAATGGAGCAAAACACAGCCCAAGGGCGACGGGAACGGTACCTTACGTTCTTTTTGGGTGAGGAACAATACGGGATTGCGATCGATCGGATCAAAGAGATCATCGCCATTATGAAGGTGACGAACGTCCCGAAGACCCCCGAATATATGCGAGGCGTCATCAACCTGCGCGGCTCTATCATCCCCGTCGTTGATACGCGTCTTCGTTTTGGTATGGAGACAAAAGAAGAGGACATGCACACGGCGATCGTTATCGTCGAAGTGGATAAAGTCAATATCGGCTTTATCGTCGATCGCGTCGAAGAAGTAGCGAGTATCGACAGTGCCAACATGAGTGATCCTCCGAAATTCGGTAACAACATCGATACCGATTTTATCTGCTCGATGGCACAGATGGACGAGAACGTTGTGATGATTTTAGATGTTTTGAAGCTCTTTGAAGCG
>DLUI01000136.1 GCA_002742695.1 Sulfuricurvum kujiense
ATACGCTCTGAAAAATGATTTAGCCCATATTAAACATTACGGGTATGATATTAATTACCGGCATAGTGCCCCTTTGCGTGAATGGTTTGATTCGGATTTAGAGGGAGAATCGGGGCTTTTTATCGATGGTTCATGGATGAATGATGTCGATTATCTGAATCTGCAACAGAGTGATGAAACCCAAAATGTTACCTCAAATCAGGTAATGTCACAGATAAATGCTTATTACAACAGTGAAGATAACTATCTCGGTACCTATTTTAAACATTATCAATATTTGAACTTTGAGAGCAATGACGAGACGATTCAAACGTTACCGACGCTCCATTATCACCGTTATTTGGAAAATTTTTTAGACGACTACCTTTTGATAAGCGGCGATGCAACAGCGACACACTATTATAGAGCGAACGGAAAAAGGGCGATTGAGGGGAATTTTAATCTCCCTCTGACACTTCAAACTTCTTTATTTGAAGAGTATATCGATCTTAGCTATACTATGAACACTTCTGCAAAAGTGATAGGGTTTTATGCGACTGAACGTCCTGCTGAAGAGGGGATGTATGAACCGGGACAATACGCTCAACTCGATCATACGATCAGTATCGGCTCAACGCTCGTTAAGCCGTATGACAACAACATTACCCATGTTATCAACCCGTTTGCCAGCTATACCTCTGCGGGGAGCCGTTATTATGATGGCTACTATGAAACGTATCGGGATTCTTGTGATATTACCGGAACGTATGCCGGAGCAGCATGTGAGTTTTATACCCTCTCCGCTCCTAGTGATACGCTCTCATTAGGAATCAATAACTATCTTTTTGAAAATGGGTCACAATGGTTAGTAGATCGACTCTCACAAAACTTCCGTTACGATGACCAAGGGAGCTATTACGGTGAATTGCAAAATGAGCTGGAGTGGATGATCACCCGTACTATCTCGTTTTATAATCAAACGGCTTTTAATCATGATCGCAATCGAATCACGAAAGAGCAAAATACACTTCGCTATAATGGTGAAGTTGTGAGTGCCGGACTGAGTCATTATTATACCGATCAGCTTCGTAACAATAGTGCGGTGTATGCCTCTTATTGGACGGCAGATGCTGCGTATCAGTATAATCGTAACTATAAAATCTTTGGTAATATCGCCTACGATTACACGGAAGCGTTACTAAAACGGAATGAAATCGGAGTATTGTACTCGCAACGGTGTTTTGACCTTGGAATCCGATACGTTCAAAATCGGCGGCCGGTTTTAACCAACAGCAGTGCGAATGATTCCGTCGAAGATTCATATATTTTTATTAGCATAATTTTAAAACCGATCGGTGGGGCAGAGTTCGATTATAAACTCACCGGTAATTAAGAGGGGATTACGTATGAAACTGGAAGCTAAAATCGGTCTCTTTGTCGTGATGGCGTTAGGTGCATTATTGTTTCTATCAACGCAGGTAACGTCTCTCGGAAAATGGGGAAGCGAAGGTTATCCGGTAGAAGCGTATATCGAAGATGCTTCAGGTATCGAAAAACATACCCATGTCTTAATGAACGGGGTTACCATCGGAGATGTGGAAGAGATCGAGATTGAAGGGAAGCGGGTTAAACTTACCTTAATGGTTAATAACGATGTGAAAATTCCGGATGATTCATCCGTTATTGTTGCACAAGAATCACTCTTGGGTTCGAAAGTTATTAATATCGTTGTTGGGGATTCAACAGCCTTTTTGTCATCTGGGGGAGTTTTGTCACAGTCTAAACGGTATGCTTCGTTTGATCAAACCAGTGACTCGGTAAATGCTGCTGCTAAAGAATTAGAACTTTTACTGAAAGATTTTCGCTCAACACTTGATGATGAACACCGTGCTGCAATCCAAGAGATGATTATTGCGTTTCGAAATGTAGGAGTTAATCTTGATGGAGTGATTGTCGATAATCGTGAAGACCTTCATGAAGCGATCATCAATTTCAGAGCGATGTCCGCCGGATTTGCGCAGAGTGCCGACACGGTCAATAAAGACCTTCCGGCGATTATGACACGTATTAACTCTTTGACGGCACGTTTAGATAACATTAGCGGTTCGTTAGAGAACAAACTTCCCGAAGCGGTTGATAAGTTTGTCAAAATCGAAGATAATGTAAGTGTTATACTCACCGAAAATAGGTCTTCACTGAAAGAGACGATTGCAAATGCGGGCTCGTTTTTCAAAAGCGGAGAAGAGGCATTCGGTAAAATAGATTCAATGTTGAGCAACTTTACCACCAGTGAATTGCAAGTGGCCATGCACACAGATTATATGATGCGGGATCAATATGGAAAAGTCTATTTAGGGGTAACTTACCTCCCAAACCCCGAAACCTATTATATGTTTGATTTAGTCAGTACCGATGATTATTCCCAATACGACACGAATCCTCCGGGCAAAAATATCAAAGGAGAAACCTATTATTCTCTCCAATACGGAAAACGGTTTGATAACACGTTATTACGATTTGGAGCAATCGAATCAACCGGTGGAGTTGGAGTCGATTATTTTATGGATCATGATCGGTTGAAATTCAGTGCCGAAGCGTTTGATTTTAATGCTGTCAATGATATTCGTGGAACACGTGCCCATCTTAAGGCTCAAGTACGGTATCAAATGCTTAAACATCTTGAACTTTACGGCGGATGGGATAACTTTCTCAATCCGCAATCACAAAATATTTTCTTAGGATTAGGCCTGAGATTTATCGACAACGATCTTAAATATTTGAGTGGTGCTGCTTCGATGGCAAAATAATATGAGAATACAACGTTATTTATTTAAAGACCGTTCTGATGCCGCTTCGCAGCTCAAAGAACTCCTCCCTCTGGATCGGATGAAGGGTGAAGGGTGGAATCTGATTGCTGTTTCGTCTGGAGGATTAATAATCGCTTCAGAGATGAATAAGCGTCTTAAATTACCGATAGATTTTATTTTCTCTGCCAGTATCACCGCTCCCCAAAATCCGGAATGTGAGTTGGCAAGGGTGAGTGAGACTGAAGAGATTGTTATCCATCAAGCCCTTGTCGATTCGTTTGAGATACAGGTGGATTATATTTACGGCGAGGCAACGCGCAAACACGAAGAAAAAATTCTCAGTGCGGTTTATCAATACCGTAAAGGAGAACATTTCAAATCGATGAAGGGGAAAAACATACTTCTGATTGATGAGGGGAGTGAGACAGGGTTAAAATTGATGTGTGCGATCAAAACGGCATTTGCTCAAAAAGCCAAAGCGGTCTACGTCGCGGCACCGATTATGCCCACCAGTGTTGTAGAAGCATTGGACCCGATTGTAGATGGGGTATTTTGCCTTCAAGAGATCGAAGACTATATCGATACGGGGTATTATTACCACGAATTTGAGACGGTAGACGAAGAAACTATAGAGACTATATTGGAGAGAAGAGATGAATTACAACGTTGAATTAGAGTTAAAAAATAAAACCGAAGCGTATGCTTTTAATCAAGTCGCAGCACAAGCCAACGGAGCCGTTTGGCTCAAATGCGGAGATACCGTTATTTTAGCAACGGTCGTTGTTGATGAGACCGATTTTGTCGATGAGGATTTTTTACCGCTTACGGTTCAGTATATTGAGAAAAGTTACGCTGCAGGAAAATTTCCGGGCGGATTTATCAAACGTGAAACCAAACCGAGCGATTTTGAAACATTGACATCACGAATTGTCGACCGATCCCTTCGTCCGTTGTTCCCAAAAGGGTTCGCAAACCCGATCCAAATCACGGTTATGGTTTTAAGTGCCGATAAAGAGGCTGATTTACAAGTATTGGCACTTAATGCGGCGTCAGCAGCACTCTATGTATCGGATATCGATATTTTTAATTCGGTGAGTGCGGTACGTGTCGGTAAAATCGATGGAGAGATCGTTTTTAATCCGACACGCAGCCAGCTCGAAAAAAGCACCCTTGATCTGTATTTGGCTGGAAGCAAAGATGATATGCTCATGATCGAGATGCAAACACTCGGAAGCGATGAGATGGAAATCCTCGAGATTGGTATGATTGATCCGATGGTTGATCCTGCAATGAGTGTCCCCGCCATTCCTGTACGAGTATCCAATGCGATGCACGAAGATGAGTTGATCCGTGTTCTTGCTTCAGCACAAGAGGCTTTGTTTGAATCGAACAGCGCGTATGAGGCTGCATTTAAACCGTTCGCATCCGCACCGTTTGAACTTCAGTATGTCATCAGTGAAATAAACAAAGAGATGATGGAGTATGTTCGTGTAAACCATACCGAAGATCTCAAGCGCGGGATTAGCCAAATGGCGAAAACAGAACGTTCTACCGCATTACGCACGATTCGTAAAACCATTATGGGTGAAAAGCCGGAGTGGAATGAGCATGAGTTGAAAAAAGCGATCGAATCGGTGAAAAGAACAATGGTACGTACCCAAATTTTGGATGAAAAAGTGCGAGCTGATGGTCGCGCACTCGATGAAGTACGTCCGATTCGAATCGAGACCAATGTACTTCCGAGCGCACACGCTTCAGCTCTCTTTACCCGTGGACAAACCCAAGCACTGGTTATTTTGACTCTGGGTGGGATGAAAGATGCGCAGATGTTTGAGAACCTTACCGACAGCGGCACCCAAAACGAAGCGTTTATGGTTCATTACAATTTTCCGGGATTTAGTGTCGGGGAGCCATCACCGATCGGTGCGCCGCGCCGTCGTGAATTGGGACACGGCAATCTCGCCAAGCGAGCATTAGAAGGTGCCTGTGTCCGTAACGGACAAACGATTCGTCTTGTTTCTGAAATTTTGGAATCGAACGGTTCTTCATCCATGGCTACCGTATGCGGCGGCTATATGGCGCTTCGTGCAGGAGACATTGAGATGGCCGATCCTATCGCAGGTGTTGCTATGGGGATGGTGCAAGAGGGTTCGCACCATGCGATTTTGACCGATATCATGGGTCTTGAAGACCATGACGGTGACTTGGATTTCAAAGTAGCGGGCTCGAAAGAGGGGATTACCGCAATGCAGATGGATATCAAACTCGGCGGTATCCATTTGGATGTTCTCCAAGAAGCACTCTATCAAGCGGCCAAAGCACGAGCCCATATCATTGACATTATGATAAGCAGTGAAGAGAACATCGAGCTTAACGAAGGGACATTACCGAGTACCGATCTTTTCCATATCGATCCGAGTTTTATCGGAGATATTATCGGACAAGCGGGTAAAACGATTCGTGAGATTATCGAGCGTTTCGACGTAACGATTGATATCGATAAGAAAAAAGGGTCTGTTAAATTGACAGGGAAAAACCGTGACGGACTTCGCGGGGCACGTGATCACATCGAAGGGATCGTTAGCGGTGCAACTCCGGTTGAGAAAGTGGAATACAAAGTGGGCGATGTCGTTAAAGGAAAAGTGAAAAAGATTGTCGATTTCGGCGCTTTTATCGAACTTCCGGGGGGAGTGGATGGATTAATCCATATCTCTAAACTCTCTGATGGACACATTAGCCGTGTAAGCGATGCGGTGAGTGAGGGGGATGAACTGATGGTAGAGATCGTCGAGTTTAAAGGTAATAAAATCGGGCTAGGGAGAGCTAAGTAATTTTTTAGCTCATTAAAACTATAATTCCACCCACAAAGTGATAAGTAGGGATACTATCCGAACGGACTTTGATTTAAATACGGAGATTACTTATGAAAAAAGTTCTTTTTCTTATGCTCGCTCTTGTTGCTTCAGTATTCGGTGCTGAAGAAGCGGTAGCGGTTGTTGAAGGCGCTGTTGAAGCGGCACCAGCTGTAGCTGCTGCATCTGCGGACGTTGCAAACCAAACATTGAAAGCGTACTCTATGATCGCTGCGGGTGTTGGTCTTGGTTTGGCTGCTCTTGGTGGAGCAATCGGTATGGGTAGCACTGCTGCTGCAACTATCGCTGGTACAGCTCGTAACCCAGGTCTTGGCGGAAAATTGATGACTACTATGTTCATCGCTCTTGCTATGATCGAAGCACAAGTTATTTATACGCTTGTTATCGCTCTTATCGCTCTTTACGCTAACCCATATTTGGCTGCGTAAGGTTCGACCTTTTCTTCCGGTCAGCTTCGGCTGATCGCTTTCTTTTTTTTACGCGGACGTGGTGGAACGGTAGACACACTACCTTGAGGTGGTAGCGCATTACGTGTGTGGGGGTTCAAATCCCCCCGTCCGCACCATCTATTTTTCTTCTTCAAAATCAATCAAATTTCAACCTTTTCTTCATAAACATCTTCTTTCCTCTTGGTATATTGTCATATTTTTGAAGTATAATGAGATATGCAAATCTCATGTCCTAAGGATTAAAAATGGCCTATATTACACAATTAAAACATTTGATACAAAACGAGTTGATCCCGGATGTGGAAGAACACATCGACGATATTTTTGAATCGATCGCTTCTCAAAAAGATGCAACAGTTGAAGAGCGTGCACAGCTTGAAGATATGCAAGCGCTTCGTGATGAATATAAAGATCTTCTCAAAGAGATTAACAGCGGCGATATCGACGAAGAAGAGGCAGAACAACTTTATACCGAACTCACCTCCATGCGTGAGGGTGAAGGGGATGAAGAGGATGACCTTTATGACGATGAAGAGGATGAGGACGAAGACGATTACGATGAGTTTGATCTTGAAGACGAAGACAATCAGTATTAATGGCAAAGTACGTTTTACTTGATACGGAGACGACAGGAGCCTCAGAGGAAGACCGCATCATCCAACTCGGATTTATGGTACTGGACGGAAAGAGCGTTGAAGTGTATAACGATCTTTGTTTAGCTCCGATTCCTATCGGATACGGTGCTATGGAAGTGCATGGGATTACCCCTGAAATGATCGAAGGGAAGGCATTGTGCAGTGAGACTCGCGCATTTCAGACATTGTCCGAGCTTAATACTGCCGAGAATGTCCTTATTATCCATAATGCTCCATTTGATTTAGGGATGCTCTCTAAAGAGAGTTTTACGTCACAGATGCGTCTCATTGATACGTTGCGATGTGCAAGACATTTGTTTGATGACGAAGAGTCTCATCGTTTGCAGTATTTTCGCTATCGATTTGGGTTATATAAGATAGAGCAAGCTGAAGCAGATGCCCTCGGCATCGAAGTGAAAGCGCATGATGCCATCGGAGATGTTTTGGTATTGAAACTTTTTCTTACTGAACTTCGAAAACGGTTGCAGGAACGCTTTGCTGGGGTCAATCCGATAGATAAGATGGTTGAGCTGACTCAAACTCCCGTGTTTTATACACGTCCATTGAAGTTCGGAAAATACAAAGGTAAAACACTCACCGAGATTGCTGATGCAGATCGTGGATATCTCACGTGGATGCTAGGAAATATGGATAGCCTTGATGAGGATATGCGGTATTCAATCGAAAGAGTTTTGGCTTCTTAAAGTAATTGTTTATGCTGGATCACTTGAGAAGTATCTACTACGAGATTATCCATATTATGCTCAAGTGCGTAAGTCATGAGGTCAAAAACATCATGAACCATTTGAAATTCGCTGTACTCGTCAGATGCAGTAATAACTGTCATATAGAAGTGTTTTGCAAAGAAAAGATCTTGCACGCGTGAGAGGATGTTGTTTGCCGCTTTAATCCCCTGTTCTTCGTTCGTATTGTCAAAGATAATGGCGCAAAAGTTTTTTTGGAAAAAGATGAGAATATCACTTTCACGAAGATGTTTGGAGCAGAGACTCAAATCACCGTTTTCCTCAGAAATATAGGCAAGTGCGATCGAATATTTCGTATGATAACGAATAAAGCGGTAATGGAACTCTGTAATCTCTGCAATCAACTGTTCTTGAAAGTTTTGACGATGTTGATTGAGAGTATTAATCATGATTAACTGCTTAGTTCCGCTCTATTGTTTTCAATGGAGTCATGCAATTGTGTAAATAATTCAGGTACCATTGTGTCAATATCGTCGTATTGATTCGCATTGACAATAGATGTAAAGAATTGCGATGAACAAAACGTACATTTACAATGTGCTAAAAAATTATTGGCAGCCAGTTGGCCTGTTTCAGTGTTTGTAGAGTCAAAAATGATTGCACATGTATGTTGGTCCAAAGTAATCAAACGGTCAGTCTGACGTACACAGTTGGATAATTGACTAAAACTCACATCATCATAGCAGCGCAAAAGAACGATAGAATAATTGATCTGATAACGTTTTAGTCGATAATCATATTTTTTGATATGTTGAACTAACGGTTCTTGTAGAATAAAGCACTCATCTCTTAATGCGTTCGGCATGAACCCAAACCTTTTTATATTTTAGTTACATTGTAGCATATTATGTTCGGATTTTTTAAAATGTTGTTTTAGTGGATGTAGCAATTTCGCTGAGCCGATAGGCTGCATCGACATGACCGCTTTTCATAGCCTTCTTCCACCATTCCATCGCTTTATCGATATCCTTTTCTACCCCTTCGCCGTAAAAATAGATCATCCCCATATGAAATTGTGCTTCAGAATCACGTTTGTAGGCGGCTAATGGGTAGAGAAGCTCATAGGCTTTGGTAAAATCTCCCGCGTCATAAGCGGCGATTCCCTCATAAAGTTCATCCATCGTTAAAATCCTTTTAAACTATTGGCGTCATTATACCTTTGTGTGAGTTTTTTTAGAGTCTCTGAATATAATACGCCCTATGAACTATGAAGTATTAAGCGGAAAGTCGGTTTTACTGTTAGGGAAAACCCGTGCACTCAACTCTGATGAGTTCGATACCCTCCTCAAACTCCATAAAATCACCCGTGTAGAGAGCTATAGCGAAGATGTTGCCCTCATTATCGAGGGGCGGATGATGAATCCTTACGAGCAGGGGGAGTCTGCACGTCTTTATGAAACGCAGCGTGCCCCGATCGTGGACCTTTCAAGTGTCGAAGAGTGGTTATGCCGCTCCATCGAGCCCAATCGATTGCTGATGAGTCTCAAACTCTCTCGCAATCAGGAGCGACTCGTCGATTTCCTCCAAAATCCCTACATTACCGATGAACTTTTTTTTAAACTCCTCAAACTCTACGATTGGCGATGCGAGGGGCTATTTGATAATGACGCCAATCGTGATGTGACGGCAGCGATAATCGGACGATTTTACGTCGATTTGGATCGCAATCATAACGTGCAGTATGCGATGAGCGGATTAGCACATTTGATCGAGCGGTATGGAAACCCAGAATTGATTCATGCCATTACGGAACTCTCCCCTATAGCCAATGAAATCAAGAATTCCAATGATCGCTCTTTGATCGGCGTATTGGATGCGATTGCACTTCACCCCGATACGCAGGAGAATATTTTGCGTCTGTTGTTGGAGGAGAGGGCGGGTTTGTTAGCTCATCGGGAGCCGTTGGCACTAGAGAGCGAATTATTGGCACTTCAAAATGAAGAGCTCAATTCACTGCTCGCTCAAAACGCTACACTCTCACGAGAGGGCGCATTGCAGTTAGAGAGTGCATATCCCCATTTAATAGCATCGAAAACACTACTGAATGAGGATCGTTTCGGGCGGTTGTTGGAGAATTATGCCGTGAATTTGGCAGCGAATCCGAGCCTCACACCCGCGATGCAACAAAAACTCTATTCTCTAAATGATGATAGAATATCAGGAACGCTCGCTTCGAACCCTATTACGTTGAGAGAAATTTTGGATCACCTCTTTGAGAGGGGAGAATTTTCCGCTTCTCTCGCTTCCAACCCCTCACTCTCTCATGATAAGCTGGAGTTACTTGCTACAAGCACTGATGCTGACGTGTTAGTGGCACTTGCATCGAATATGGCCACACCGATCGAAACCCTCTATCAGCTCTCACTCGATCGACGGTTTGAGAGGGCGGTGAAAACAAACCCGACTTTTGGAAAACACATACAAACTCATAATATAGGATGGTTCTGATGCGCAGTTCACAGGCGAAAATAACGGTAGAATCTCTCATCGAATCGCAGATTCCGACCTTTTTGTGGGGGGCACCTGGGATCGGGAAATCCTCTATCATTAAACAGATTGCCTCGGAGAAAAATCTCGAGTGCATCGACTTGCGCCTCTCCTTGCTCGATCCCACCGATCTTAAAGGGATTCCATTTTATGAGAAAGAGTCCCATACCGCACTCTGGGCGCCGCCGTCGTTTTTACCGCGTGAGGGGGAGGGGATATTGTTTCTCGATGAGCTCAACGCCGCTGCCCCTGCCGTACAGGCTTCAGCGTATCAGCTGATACTCGATCGTAAGGTGGGGGAGTATATTCTCCCTGATGGATGGTCTATCGTCGCGGCGGGAAATCGTGAGGGGGATCGCGGGGTCGTTTATCGTCTCCCCTCACCGCTGGCCAACCGATTCGTCCATATCGAGATGGAGGTGAGTGCACTAGATTGGCGGGAATGGGCGGTAAAATCGCGCATTGACCCCCGCCTAATTGCCTATATCGGGTTTAAAAACAGCGCACTGTTTGGATTTGATCCTCTGAAAAATGTCCGCAGTTTTGCGACGCCGCGCAGTTGGGAAGCGGTTCATAAAATCCTCCAAAGCCCTTTGCCTCAGAATCTCCTTCTTGAGGCGATCAGCGGAGCGGTGGGGGAAGATGCGGCGGTCGATTTTCTGGGGTTTTGTAAAATCATGGATAACCTCCCCAATGTGGATGCGATTTTGCGCGGCGAAGAGTGTGAGGCTCCGAGTGAACTCTCTACCCTTTATGCCCTCTCCAATGTCCTCGTATCACGACTATTGCAGACTCCAAACGAAGAGGCACTCTCTCATGTGTTGCGCTATACGTTGAAGCTCAAAAATGAGTTTGCCGTTCTCATCGTCCAAGACCTCCAGCGTCAGGGTGTCGCGATGGAGCATTTGGATGCGTTTGGCGAATGGGTTGAGGCGTACGCGTATCTGCTATGATCGATTTTTCTCCTCTCAAAGCTAAATTACTCCTCGATTATCCGTATTTCGGTACCATCGCGAGCGGTATGGAGAGTGTCGTCAACGATAACATCGAGAGTTTTGCCACTCGAGAGGGGCGGTTCGAGTATCGTGAGGGGTACATGGAATCTCTGAGTGAGGGTGAGCGGATGTTTGCTTTGTGTAACTCTGCTTTGCATGAGGCGTTGAGCCATACGCATAGGCGGGGGAACCGCAGTCCATGGCTATGGAATATGGCGTGTGATTACGCGATTAATACGTTGCTGATCGAGAGCGGCTTTACACCGCCTCTTGCAATCACCTATGATAAGCGGTTTGGCAATCTTAGTGCCGAAGAGATTTATCATGAGCTTTCATTAGAGTTTTTAGATCAGGAACAAAACGACCGTGACAGTGATGAAGGGCGAGATAATGAGGGGCTGGATGAAAAACTCTCCCGTGCCCAGCGAGAGAAACGCTCCGAAGAGGCGCTGGAGAAATCAGACCCTTTCAGCGAAGCGATCCATCATCTGATCCAACCGAAACAAAAGTCTCTCATCGATTGGCGTAGTGAACTGCGCGAGAGGGTTGGGGGGTATTATGTGAGCGATTACACCCTCATCCCTCCGAGTAAAAAGCTCCTGTATGACGGTGTCTATCTGCCGGGGGTACATTCGCGCCATTTGGAGTTGGCCATTGCGATTGACAGTTCGGGATCGGTCGATGAGGTGCTACTCTCGCAATTTATTAGTGAGGTCGAGTCGATCACGGAACTGTTCGGCTCTTATACGATCGATCTGATCGTCTGCGATGATCGAATCCGCTCCTATGAGACATTTGAGCGGGGAGAAGCAATCACCTATGCTCTCAGCGGCGGTGCGGGAACTGATTTTAGACCTGTATTTGAGTTGATTGAGACATGGATGAATCAGCCGAAACTCTTGCTCTATTTCACCGATTTAGATGGCAAGTTTCCCCCTTATGAACCGCCGTATGAGGTGCTTTGGATTG
>DLUI01000135.1:0-2257 GCA_002742695.1 Sulfuricurvum kujiense
CTCCGAGATTGAGCAATCGCACTCTCGATAAACCGCTCCTCTTTATTACTCGCACGAATTTGACCGAAGAGATCACACATTTGTGTCAAATTATCCGAAAGTTCACCGATGGTTCGGTTTTGCTCTTTTTTGAGTTTTCCCACACTTCCCGATATTTTACGGGTCACAATCATAATCATGGGTTGAAAAATAATAATGAGGATTCCAAATAAAGGGTTAATCCAGATCAGCACCGCCGCCACACCGACAAGGGTTGCAACAGAGACAATCAGTTTGGAGAGGGCACTTCCTAAAAACTGCTCGATCGTATCGATGTCAGTGATAAGATGGGTAATAACCTTACCGCTTCCCAGCCGCTCATACGCAGACATCGAAACAGTTTTGAGATGTTCCAGCGCACGAACACGGATCGTAAAACTGAGTTCTTGCGACAGGGTGATAAAAAAACGCTGGGATGCAACGCTGAGGAGAAAAAACATAAAACGTAAAAAGATCGTTACTGCCAGCACAATCCCGATGTAGAGGAGCGGTTCGTGTAGAGGGGTGAAAAAATCAATTGTTTCTGTAATACTCCCCCTTTTTTTAAGAAGCACCTCATCAACAAGAAGCGGTATCAACAAAGGTATAGGGATAGAGATCAAGGTGGCAAGAATGGCTATGATATTGCCCCACAATAGTGAGCGTTTATAGCGGAGCATCATTGAAAAAAGGGTTTTAAAAGTCAACATAAAAAGATTATATCTAAAGAGGAGATAATGGTATGCAAGCAGTATTCTAAATAATAAAAATTTTCCTTTAGATTTTAGGGTTACTTTCTCGTAACTTATTTGAATTAATCTTCGTGTGTTACAATTTCCCTACATTAAACATAAACCACACAAGGAATTCCTATGCTCGTTACTAAAAAAGCTCCTGATTTTACCGCTACAACCGTTCTTGGAAACAACCAAATCGTTGAAAATTTCAACTTGTACGAAAACATCGGCGAAAAAGGTGCTGTATTGTTTTTCTATCCGTTGGACTTTACGTTTGTTTGTCCGTCTGAATTAATCGCGTTTGATCACCGTCTTGATGCGTTCACAGAACGTGGAATCAACGTTATCGGTGTATCGGTTGACTCACAATTCAGTCACTTTGCATGGAAAAACACTCCGGTAAACCAAGGTGGTATCGGTCAAGTTCGTTACCCGCTCGTAGCCGATTTGAACAAACAAATCTCACGTGACTACGACGTATTGTTCGGTGAGTCGGTTGCACTTCGCGGATCATTTTTGATCGACAAAGACGGAACGGTTCGTCACGCGGTTATCAACGACCTTCCGCTCGGACGTAACATCGATGAGATGCTCCGTATGATCGATGCAATGTTGTTCACTAATGAGCACGGTGAAGTTTGTCCTGCAGGTTGGGCAAAAGGTGATGCGGGTATGAAAGCTAGCACAGAAGGTGTTGCTGAATATCTTTCTGCTCACTCTGATAGTCTTTAATCTTTTCTTTTCCCCTTTCGGGGAAGCCTCTTTTAATCCAAAATTCCCTATTCTTCTTTTATGCAATACTCTTTTTTAGCCTCTTACGCCCTTATCATTTTTGCCCTATGGTATTCACGCCGTGAACAGTTCGGTCTCGAAAAGATTATTCTGACTAACTCGATCTTGGCAATGGTTCAGCTCGGGCTCCTCGGCTATGCCCTCGTTTATCTCTTTAAAATCGAACACCCCTCTTTGCTGTTTTTTGTATTGCTGGGAATGGTGACATTCGGTGCCTATACCGCAAAGAAACGTTCCCCTCTGGGAGAACATAGCTTTAAAATCGCTTTTTTTACCCTTGGGGCTTCGTCGGGAATCGTCTTTTTGTCGATGATGGCGTTCGGCGTCATCCACATGGTTCCTCATGAGATGATCCCCATCGGAGGGATGATCATCGGAAATGCCCTAAACGTCTATACCCAAAGCACCGAACGGTTCCGTGCAGAGGTGAAAAACACGATTGAGACGATCGAGGGGATGGTGGCTCTGGGTGCACCGCTCAAAGAGGCACTTAGCTTTGCTTCCAAAGCCTCCGTCAAAGCATCGATGATCCCGACACTCAATATGCTCCAGACGGTCGGAATTATCCATATCCCCGGTATCACGACGGGGATGCTCCTCGCGGGTGCCGATCCGCTAAGTGCAATCTCGTATCAACTCGCCGTCATGTACATGATGGTGGCTGTTGCCCTACTATCGGCAGTGTTTAGCACAATGTTCTCCTATCGGGT
>DLUI01000135.1:2403-3392 GCA_002742695.1 Sulfuricurvum kujiense
ATGAGTTTCTCTTCACTTGCCGTGCTCCCTTTTTCTACCCAGCGGGTTTTAGTGGTATCGACCCGCTCTACTTTAACACTAACACCATCCTCTTTTTTAACCCAGATGACCTCTTCTTCTATAGAGGTGATTCGTCCCCTCTCACCGTTATAATAGTTCCATGCATTGCGGGTAAAGAGGATTGGAGCACCCACTTTCAGAGCCAAAACAGACTCGATGCGACTCTCGATCATAAACCGCTCCACATCGCGTTCCTGCATCTTTTTATCATGGAGTGTGACATAAGTCTCAACCTCGATAATCTCACCGTTTAGATGTTCCAACTGAGAGCGGTTATGGTTTTGGGCACTAATGTTTTTCCCAAACAGCAGGGTCATCGTGCTCATATCTTCATTCAACGGTTTGATTAGTTCTTCGAGTGCTTCGTGAGCTTCATCATCGAGACGGGCATGGCGTACTTTTTCGAGTAGGCTCAAAAACTCCGCTTCGTGGGTACGGAATGACCCCTCCAAGTGGAGTGTTTCAAAGCCCAGTCGCTCCCAGCTCGGTGACTCAAACGCAAAATAGATCGGTTCATTCCCGCGCGTCACGGGTGGAAGCTGTAAAAAATCCCCGACTACGATGACCCGTCCGCTAAATTCTGCTTGGAGCAGACGAAGCCGTATCATATCCAGCAGTGGCGCACCCACCATCGAAATCTCATCGATAACAATGATCTGCATCGAGCGGATAAGTTTGATGATTTTTTTAGAGGGGTCGAGTTTGCCGTTACGCTCTAGCTCTTCTTGAGAATTAGCAATCCCCAGATCGAAAAAGCTATGGAGGGTCTGCCCCCCGATCAGCGTCGCCGCCATCCCCGTCGAGGCGAGACGGGCAACCGATTTTCCTTTTTGCACGGCATCCTCGATGAGCGCGCGGGTGAGGGTCGTTTTCCCCGATCCCGCACCGCCGGTGATAAAGAGATTGGAGGTTTCTAAGATCTTTAACGC
>DLUI01000147.1 GCA_002742695.1 Sulfuricurvum kujiense
GCGTTAGCGTACTCATTGTTCAACCTCCAAGATCGCGGTGTCCTTTTCACAGCGCCTCAAACGAAAGTGTACAAAGGTATGATCATCGGTGAGCACAGTCGTTCAAACGACCTTGACGTTAACCCGATCAAAGGTAAAGCACAATCAAACGTCCGTTCATCAGGTGCCGATGAAGCGATTAAACTCGTTCCGCCACGTGATATGAACCTTGAGCGTGCATTAGAGTGGATCGAAGACGATGAACTTCTTGAAGTTACTCCTCTTACCATCCGTATCCGTAAACGTTGGTTGGATCCTAGTGATCGTAAACGTTACGGAGCTAAGAAGTAAGTAAGAGCGCTTGCGCGCTTACTTCCCCATCTCTTTCCCTGCAATCATACCGCTAGCCCACGCAAAGTTAAAATTATATCCCCCACGTTTCCCCACAATATCGAGAACTTCACCCGAAAAATAAAGCCCTTCTACCAGGTTTGATTCCATTGTTTTGTTATTGACCTGTGCCGTAGAGACACCGCCACCGCTTACTTCGGCGTGTTTGAATCCGTGGGTATCAGTCACTTCAAATTTCCATTCACCGATCAAGTGGGCTATTTTTTTGATCTCTTTGGTGTTGAGGGAAGATACGGTTGTGGTGAGTGCTATGGCGGCATCTTCGAGGAGGTAGGTGATAATTTTGGCGGGGAGTAGACCGCAAAGAGCGGTATGGATGTCGTGTTTGGGAACGGAAGCAAACACTTTTTCAATCACATTCGTAAGGGTGGCTCTATCATAGCGAGGGAGGAGATTGAGGGCTATACTAACACGTTGTTTGTTATGGTGGGCATAGGAAGCCTTCTGGCTGACATCGAGGATAGCCAGACCTGAAATACCGTACGCGGCAAATAGAATGTCCCCTTGGACTTTTTCTTTTGGTTTGCCGTCGATAATGAGGGTTACTTCGGCTGTCGTTTTGACACCTGCCATTTTGTGGTGGTTTCTGGAGTTTAGATGGAGTTGTACAAGGCTCGGGTAGGTGGGGAGTATCTCATGACCGAATGCACGGGCGAAGCTGTAGCCATCTGCCGTTGCACCGAGTTGCGGAGCCGCTTGTGAACCCGTAGCGATTAAAACGTTGTTATAGCTTTGTTTATCTTGATCGGTTTGGACGTTGAAGTGCGAGTCATTTTTTGTAATAGCGGTTACGTTGGAATCGGTAATGATTTTAACTCCTGTTTCACTGATGGCACTTTTGAGGGCGATCAATACCGATTTGGCTTCATTGGAGAGGGGATAACATCGCCCATCCTCTTTGATATCCAATAGGAGTCCGATAGAGTGGCAGAATTTTTCGAAATAGCCAAAATTGAGCTGTTTAAGGGCGTATGTGACGAATTGAGGATCATTCCCCGCGTAATCCTCAGGCGAGGCGGTGGTGTTGATGATATTGCATCGTCCATTGCCCGATGCCAATATCTTTTTGCCCACGCTACTGTTATGTTCATAAATAGTGACATTTGCTCCGGAGCGTGCCGCAAATAGGGCTGCCATTAAACCGCTTGCACCGCCGCCGATAATTGCTATTTTTTTCATGGAGGGTATTGTACTATAAAAGGTAGATTACGAGGGGAAAGGGGGAGGTGAAGAGAAGAGGATTAATCCTCTTCTTTATCATCCTCTTCGTCTTTTAATAAATCGGCACGCGGGAAAGTAAAGGTTGATTGTCGTGTTACGGTTACTTTATCTTTTGCATCTACGGCATACGCATTGATGGTAATCGGAATAACGGTATCTTTACGTTCATCATTCACTAACATTTCATCGGTATAGAGAACAACGACTTTTTTCTTAACAATGCCCGGTTTTACCTTGAACGGTTTTTCAGGTTCACCGATTTTGATTTTTCCTTCCATTCCCTTAGGAGCAACAATATCGAAATAATATTCATGGTCTTCGTTCAGGGTATTTTGCAACAAGAATGTATAGGCATTGTCGACTTGTATTTTTCCCTCATCATTTTCATGAATAGAATATAAACGGTTCTCTTTATTGATGTTAAGGAGCATATACTCTTTTTTACTTCCCATCATCCCTAAAATAACACTGACGATTATCAAGATCGCCATATAGCCCAAAATTTTGGGACGGAAATAGTGTGTTTTACCTTTCATATAAAGGGTCTCTTTTTCACTTGACCACTCTACCAGACTCGGCTTCCCAAGTTTACCCATAACCTCGGTACACGCATCAACACACTCTAAACAGTTGATACACTCAAGTTGAAGCCCTTTTCGGATGTCGATGTGAGTAGGACATACCGTTACACAGCTCTCGCAAGTTGTACACTCTGCTTTAGGATTGACCGAGAGAAGATCATTTTGTTTGATAAACATTTTCTCTTTATTCTCATTGTAGATATCTCCACCACGATTCGGGTTATAGATGGCCATAACGGTATCATCATCGTATAAAACGGATTGGATACGTGAATAAGGGCAAACATAAACACAAAAATTCTCTTGCAAGAAAATGACGTCATAGACTAAAAAGAGGACAATAGAGATAATTGTTCCCATCAATACCGTATGTTCCATCGGATTTTGAATATAGGCAAAGAAATCTTCAGGCGGCACGAAATACCACATCAAATCCGCAGCTGCAATAAAAGATAACCCTGTCCAGAGTAAAATACCTACCAGACGTTTTACCTTATTCTCAAACTTAGAGTAATCAGGCTCTTGCTGTTTGTTTTTGATCCGTTTTCGAAGTCCCAAAAGTTTCGTTTCGATCAAATCACGATACACGACACGGAAAATGGTCTGAGGACACATCCATCCGCAGAAAACCCGCCCGCCCAATACGGTAATACCGAATACCCCGATAAAAAGGATCATGAGCAAGAACGGCATCAAATAAAGCTCTTGCATATCGAACTGAATAAACATCAAATGGAGTTTGAGTTTATCAAAACTAAGCAAGAAAAGGTGATTCCCCTCTATAGTTATCCACGGGGCACCTAGAGCTATAAGGGTGACTATCCCATAAAACCAATACCGTTTAATACGCCACGGGGTCCACCCCGACAAATACTCTTTCCCCTTAGGGGTTGATTCATTACTCATACGTTCTCCCTCATACTTGATACATCGATCGGACACCGAATCGTTCCGATCACCGTTGCTTCCGCATCGGCATCATCTCCGATACCGATGATGCCGCTTACTACCTCTTTTAGCTCACGTGATTCTATATAGTCTTTCAGCGAGCTTCGGCTC
>DLUI01000079.1 GCA_002742695.1 Sulfuricurvum kujiense
TGGATGAATATTGTCGCTATGGCGATCACATTTGCTGTTTCACTCTGGATGGGGATTAAAGCGGCACTTTCCCATGGGAAAAAAGCGGATACTTTTCTCAGTCAGCTTGCACTGTTTAGCTTTGCGATGCCGTCGTATTATTTGGCACTGGTAGCCATGATGATTCTTAGTGTTATGTTAGGATGGTTTCCGATTGCAGGGATGCATTCATTGGAGCCACCGGAGGGAATAGGGTATTATCTCGATATGGCGTGGCATTTAACGCTTCCGATAGCCGTAATGGTCTTTGTCGGCATTGGGAGTTTAGTGCTCTATGTCCGCTCACTGACTCTAGAAATCCTCAAAAGCGACTATATCTATTTTGCTCGTTCTCGCGGAATAGAAGAGAGCAAGATTATCCGCCGCTATATACTCCCTAATCTTCTCCCTCCGATTGTAACAATGCTGGGGTTGTCATTACCGGGGCTGATCGGAGGATCGGTGATACTGGAATCTATATTTGGGATCGAGGGGATGGGACAGCTGTTTTATCTATCGGCGATGAGTCGGGATTATCCGGTAATTATGGGGATTTTAATGATGAGTGCATTTTTGACGCTGATCGGCAATCAGGTTGCCGATGCGGTGTTGTTAAAACTTAATCCGTTTGTGAAACGTTAATTTCCAAACAACGCTTCGAGTGAACTAAGTCCCTCTTTTTTCTCTTCTTGTGCTTTTTCACCCATTTGAGCAACTCCGCCCACTTCATTGAGCTCGATGGTATAACCGGTCAACATCGATGCAAGACGGATATTGATACCGCTTTTACCGATTGCTTTGGACTTTTGATCGCTTGGGAGGGTAACAACCGCTTTTTTCTCTTCCCCTTCATTTTCTGTAATGACGACGGCACTGATGATAGCCGGAGACATTGCACGAGAGATAAAGAGTTCAGGGGATGAGCTGTATTCGACACAGTCGATATTTTCTCCGCAAAGTTCTTCACTGACCGCATTAATACGGACACCGCGTACACCGACAGTCGCTCCGATAGGATCGATTTGAGGACGGTTGGTATAGAGGGCGATTTTAGCGCGCTCACCCGGGATACGGGCACATTTTTCGATGACCACGATGCCATCTTTGATCTCAGGTACCTCAAGCGCTAAAAGCTCTTCAAGAAATTTAGGAGAGGTACGAGAAAGCTCCATCGAGATACCGTTGGCTTTATCGACGTGAACACGGCGAACGATCGCGCTGACGACATCACCGACTTTAAATTTTTCACCTTTGATACGGCTTTTCATCGGCAGCGTAGCACGGATCTCGTCAATCTCGATGGTGGTATTTTGGTCATTGTCGACGCGGGTAACACGGCCGGAGACGATTTGGTTGATTTTGCTTTTGTATTTGTCATAGAGTTCATTTTCTACGAGGCGTTGAATATGAAATTCGATTTCTCGGTGCAAGGTAGCAAATGCACTTCTTCCGTAGCTCTCGATATCGTGTTCCATTTGGAGCTGATCGCCGATCTCAGCTTCGTCATCGATCTCCAAAGCAGCCGTGATACCCATATAGGCACCGGCTTCTTCCCCCTCAATTTCAGGGGCATCATCGGCAACGACAGTAATGATTTGGCGTAATTTGACGGTTTTAGTTCGATCATCAATATCCGCTTCAAAAGCGAAAGTAGGGTTGATAATACGTTTGGCAGTTTGAATAAAAGAGGTTTTAATCGCCTCTTGAACACGATCGGTGTTAAGCCCTTTTTCGTTAGCAATTGAGTCAATAATGTCTAAAATATTTTCCATAGGAATATCCTCTTGATTGTGGTAAATCATAAAAAATTGATAATTACGGGAAAGCTTTTTTATGAAGGATATGTATTATACATAAATTTCTCTTAATAGGATATTTATCATATGACCGCTATAATCCCCCTAATATCTAGAACTCTATAAAAGGGAAAAGCCATGGAACTTAAACTCGCACGCAGCGAACACGACACAAAACCAAAAAAAATCGACCTCAAAAAAATCACTGAGATGGTAGAAAAAAGCAATTCATCTATCCTCTATTTTGATCGTGAAAATTCACACAAAGATCTTCTTGCTCTACAAGATCATTTCGAAGGGGAAGGGAAAAGTTTTTATATGCGCGAAGTAAAATTTGGACTTTCCGCAAACGAATACATGTACGAGGTCCACATCCTCTAATGTCTAAAAAACTCTTTATCGAGACGCTTGGATGCGCTATGAATGTGCGCGATTCCGAGCACATGATCGCAGAGCTAAATGCCCATGAGGGGTATGAGCTCACCGATGATGCGAGCTCTGCTGATCTAATCCTCATTAACACCTGCTCGGTTCGTGAAAAACCGGTACATAAACTCTTCTCCGAACTTGGTGTCTTTAATAAACTCAAAAAAGCAGATGCTAAAATCGGTGTATGTGGATGTACGGCGTCTCATTTGGGCAAAGAGATTATCAAACGTGCCCCGTATGTTAATTTTGTCCTTGGTGCCCGTAACGTCTCCAAAATTTCCGATGTCCTTAAACGCGATCGTGCGGTTGAGATTGAGATCGATTACGATGAATCGCAGTTTGCTTTTAAAGATTTTCGCAGCAGCCCATACAAAGCCTATATTAACATCTCGATAGGGTGTGACAAGCAGTGTACGTTTTGTATTGTCCCAAAAACCCGTGGGGATGAGATATCTATCCCTCCCGATCTGATTGTATCAGAAGCACGAAAAGCGGCTAAGGGGGGAGCGAAAGAGATTTTTCTCCTCGGTCAAAATGTTAACAATTACGGTCGCCGTTTTTCAGGGGACAATGAAAAAGTCAATTTCACTGAGTTGCTTCGACGGGTAAGTGCGGTAGAGGGGGTGGAGCGTATCCGATTTACCTCTCCTCACCCTCTCCATATGGATGATGAGTTTATTGAAGAGTTCGCCCGCAATCCGAAAATATGTAAATCAATGCATATGCCGCTACAAAGCGGTTCCGATACGATTTTAAAAGCGATGAAGCGCGGATACACGAAAGAGTGGTTTTTGAACCGTGCCCGCAAATTACGAGAGATGGTTCCTGATGTCAGTATCAGTACCGATATCATCGTCGCCTTTCCCGGTGAGAGCGATGAGGATTTCGAAGATACGATGGATGTTTTAAATCAAGTTCGTTTTGAACAGCTCTTTAGTTTCAAATACTCTCCGCGTCCTTTGACCGAGGCTGAAAAAATGGAAGAGATCGATTCTGAGATCGGTTCCGATCGGCTCGATCGGCTCCAAACACGTCATGATCAGATACTTGATGAGATGAAAGCCGTCAATTTAGGCAAAATTGTAGAGGTCTATTTCGAAGAGTTACGCAGTGACGGATTTGTAGCCGGACGGAGTGATAATAATCTCTCTGTAAAAGTTAAAGGGTCTGAAGAGTGGCTGGGAAAAATTGCTAAAGTAAAAATAACGGAGGTTTCCCGTAACGTCCAGTATGGAGAGATCATTGCGTAAAGAGCTTCTTCGCACATTAGCGTTGTGGTTTATTCCCCCTATTGGAACTTTCCTGATCCGTCTGATTTATCTCACAAACACTAAGCGGTTTCATCTCCCTCAAACTATCCCCTCTGAGCCGGTCATTTTTGCGTTTTGGCATGGGGATCTGTTGATGCAGCCTTACCTCTACTACCAATTCCGAAAAGAGCCTAAAGCGAATGTTCTGATTTCCGACCATTTTGACGGTCAGATTATCGCACGTATCATGCGTTATTTTAAGTTGGGGACAATTCACGGTTCTACCACGCGCGGCGGGGCAAAAGTACTCATACAGGGGCTTAAATCACTCAGTGAAGGGTATGATATCGGGATAACTCCCGATGGTCCGAAAGGGCCTCGTCATGAGATGAGTGATGGTGTGGTGATTATGGCGCAAAAACGGAACACTAAAGTGATCGTTTATAGTTGTGTCCCCTCAAAGTTTTGGCAGTTACCTAGCTGGGATAAATTCACCGTTCCTAAGCCATTCGGAACCCTCGATTTTTATGCATCTGAGCCGATTGATGTGGAGGGATTAGAGATGGAAGCGGCAAAAGAGCTTATCAAAGCAAAGCTTATGGAACATGCTCTATAGAGGTAAAGAGGATTTTTTAAAATACCTTGACTCCATACGGGGGTATTCACCGCTAACGATACGCAGCTACCATGATGCAATTGACGAGATGATCAAGTATGCTGAAATCATAGATTCTGAAGGTGTTCTCTCGATCAATCTTATGCCATTACGTCTAAAAATAGCCCACTTGAAGGCCAAAACAATTGCTCTCAAGCTCAGTGCCATCCGAAGTTTTGTCAAATATCTTCGTGATAACGGAACGGGTGTTGATCTTCGAGGGGATGAGAGTATAAAAATCCCTAAAACTCTCCCCAAACCCCTTTCCCATGAACAAATCACCCATGCACTCCAATACGCTGAACCTCAAGCCACATTGGCAATCACCCTCCTGTATACGATGGGACTGCGCATCTCTGAACTCACCCATTTGAAACTCGAAGATATGAAGGATGGATGGTTTCGTGTCCGAGGGAAAGGGTCAAAAGAGAGGGACATTCCGATGATAAAGAGCATTAGTGCCATGGTTATTGATTATCAACGCTTAAACTCATCACGAGAGTATATTTTTGAAACCAAAGGTGAAAAATTAAGCGAAAATAGTCTAAGATATACCATTATTAAGGCATTTGCAAAGGTTGGACTCAAAGTGACCCCACATCAATTGCGTCATACGTATGCAACAGAATTGTTAAACAATGGGGCGCGAATTGCCGATGTTAGCGAATTATTAGGACATGCGAGTATGTCTACGACACAGATTTATACCAAACTGGGGAATGCACTGAAAATGGATCATTATCGTCAATCGCATCCATTATGCCATCCTCATGAGGATTCTAAGTGATAGAACGGTTTTACCGAAAAATTTTCATCGCTATTGTACAAGATGGGGGAGCACATGATGTCCGAGTGGTAGGACAGAAGCAAAAAAAACTCCTCTATAAAGAGAGCAGACGATTTGAAGGGGAGAGTTCCTTTGAAGAGGCGGTTTCGTTTATCCGTAAATATCTCGATGAATCACCCTTGTACTATATCGCGTTGTTGAACCCTGAACCTAAGCAAGGGGCATTGGTAGGGTGCTCTGCTCATATGGCGGATGATATGGAAGAGATTATCGGTACGAAAACCCTTTGCCGAAGTGGAAAATGGCTTTTGTACAGTTCACATAGAGAGCTTGATGCACTAGAACAGCAGTATCGCACCATAGGGCTTGATTTTATTTTTTCCCCTTTTTCCATCTTAGAACATTTTTTTGCTGATAAAATTAAAGGAGGATTTGCCCTCTATGCACTAGCGCAAAAGGATTCGTTTACGATTGCATTGTTTGAAGAGGGGAACCTTGAATATGCTCATCACTATCCTATGGCTGAGAAGAATACGCTCAGTATGGAAGATGATAATAGCAGCCCTGTAGGGTTTTCTATCGGGATCAAAGAAGAGGACGAAAGCGAGAGAGGGATTAGTCTTGATGATATAGAATCACTTGATGATTTGGATATTTTAGAAGAGTTGGATGATTTGAGTGACATTGAGGATTTGGATACCCTTGAAGAGATTGCTGAATTTAGCGAAGATGAATTGACGTATGAGGAAAAAAAGGTTACTGCGTCTCGCGGTAATGATATAAAATTTGAGATGGACCGGTTTAACAACGACTATCGCCGGTTTGAGTTGATTCAACGCACTTTAATACGTTTTTACGGGGGTGAACAGTGCCGTAACCGTTTTGTAGAGACGGTTTATGTTGCAGACGCTTATGGAAGCGGCAGTGAACTTAAGCGATATCTTGAAGAAGAACTTTTTTTAAATGTACTTATTCGGCATATTGATGTTGCAGATGAAGTGATCGCACTCTCTATGCTTGAAGAGGAGGGGTTGTGAACCACAGTTTTATTACCCCAAGAACAAAGCGTTTAATCAGCGGCGAATTACGTCTAGTCCTTTTCTTTTTTACGGTTACTATTGCTATGGTAGTGGGCACCTATCTTTTTTTAGGGTATAAAACGTATGATTTTGCCCATGAACGTAAAATGATAGCTCAAGAAGAGGCATTGTTAAATCGTTCAATTGCTGAAATGCAAGTGCAGATACAAACAATAGAGGCCGAAGCAAAAATTGCCGAGCAGGTGACGACGGACAATACCGTTATGAAAGAGAGTATACGCAATCTCTTTGATCTTGTACCCGAAGATATTACCCTCTCTCGTGCAGAATTGGAAGAAAAATCGTTAATTTTATACGGTACGACCCCCAACAAAGATACCTATGAATATATGCTTCATGCACCTTTGAGATCTATTTTTCATCGTACCTATACAAGTTTTTATTCCGTAGAGAATGGGTGGTACCGATTCGTTTCCACCAATTATCTCGATGATGAGACAGCTGAAGAGGTAAAAGAATGAATCGTCAGACACTGTTCGTAGTGATACTCTCGCTCTTTTTGTTAACCGGTGTGGTCGCTTTCTCATTTTTGTTTTTGATCCCGAAAGGGAAAGAGTATCGTGCACTTCGTTTGGAGAGTAAAAAAGAGGTACAGCAGCTAGAGTTGGCTCAAAATCGGTACGATAACACCCATAATCGCCTTAAAGATCTCCAATTGCAACACAAAGGTACGATAGGGGCTTTTGACAAGATGTTTAATCCGGATCGGTTTGAACGCCTCTATAAAAAAGAGTTTACCGATCTTTATTTGACGGAAGTGACAGAATTAGAGGGTAACGGAACGTTTAAAGTGTATGAAGTTAATGCAACGTCTAAAATCACGTCACCGCAAAGTTTTTATAATTTCTTAGAAAACATCAACAAAAGTGAATGGATTATCGGTGTGAATTTCCCGATTCATTTCGAGAGAGACGGGGATAAAATTCGTTCTAGTTTTACGATGAAGGTGCATAATAAGCCATCTGAAAAAGAGAAGTCAACCAAAGCGCAAGAGAAGAGTAAACCTATGCAAAATCACAAAGAGGCTGTTCATGAGGAAACCGAAGTAATATCCCCTTTTGAACCGCTCAATGCAAAAGATGCATCGCACCATTGAAATTAACGCTTATTTCATCTCTTTTGCTTTAGTGTATGCGGCATGAATCGCTTCCATGCACCCTTCTCTTACCTTTCCTTTTTCAAGAGCACCGTATCCTGCGGCGGTTGTCCCCCCTGGGCTCATAACATTATCTTTTAAAATGGCGGGGTGCGTTGTTTGGATTAGTTTTCCAAACCCCTCAAATAGTCCGCGCATTAGAGCCATGGCGTCATCACGTTTTAGCCCCTCTCGTACTGCTCCGTCGCAGAGTGCTTCGGCAATGAGGGCGAGATAGGCTGGACCGCTTCCGGCTAGTGCGGTAGCGATATCAAGCTCTTTTTCACTGTTTAGCCAGAGCGTTTGTCCGATAGAGCCGAAAAGGGCAATAGCATTATTGGCGATAGAATGGTCCCCGACTAAAGAGGTCATAGAGGCTCCTGCTTCGGCGGCAAGATTTGGCATAGCACGACAATAGGTGTGCGCTGAGATACTATGAAGGGATGTGAGGGATATTCCGGCCAGAACCGAATAGAGTGTTTGAGCCGTTCCCTCTAAATAGGGTGCTACTTCATTTAGGTTGGAGGGTTTAACACACAATATGACTGTTTTATTTGTAATATCCGCATCAGTATAGAGGGTTTTTTTGATGGGGGTGCTGAGGATATGCTCAAATTGCTCCATAGCTGCCATGCTTCGGCCGATTACTTCGATCGCATGGGTTTCACACAACCCTTTTGCGAGGGCAAGCGCCATCTTTCCGTTTCCGACAAAGGTGATCGATTTAGACATCACTCGCACCTTTAAGGTAGTTCTTAATCGGTTCGGCAATACCGAAATCGGAACGGTTATCGATAATTATTTGTGCCATTAATTGATTGTCGGTATTGAATATCAGAGGGGCAACAAAATTGATTGTTGATTTTTCAATCGGTGTTTGCAGAATCATTATGTTATAAATAAGAAGATTACTCTCAGGGGTGATACCCATTAAAGCCTGAAGAGATGAGGGAATATCAAAAGAGTATTCTCGAAGGGCAAAAGGGCTAATGAGCGTAAAGGATGGCCCCTCGCCTATACTTTCAAGACGTAAAAAAATTTCATCGATTTTTTGAAGTTCCATTTTCGAAACTGTTTCAAAACCGAGCAGGGGAAGTTTTAAATCAAACTGCATAATTACCTTCTTATATCATTAGTGATCTGATTTTAACACATCAAACTAAAAAGTTTCAACCTCTTGCAGGGGTCTTTAATCTCTTTACGGTAAAATAGCTCATAATTTCAAAATAGCGTAGGTTTACTCAATGATTAGAACATGGTTAATCGCAATAACGGCACTCATTCTTCTAAGCGGATGCGGCAAGGATCTTGACGAGTATAATAAACCCGCAGAGTATTGGTACGAAAAGATGGTGAGCGCTGTCTCCAACGGAAATTTGGAAAAAGCGGATAGCTATTTTAGTTCTCTTCAAAGTGAACACATCAGCTCACCTTTTTTAGCCGAAGCGACTATGATTATGGCGCAAGCCCATATGGCACATGAAGAGTATTTGTTGGCGGAACATTTTCTGGATGAGTATATCCGCCGATACGCTACTCCTGAGGGGCGTGAATATGCTGAATTTCTAAAGATAAAAGCCAAGTTTTTAGCCCTTCCGAATCCGGGACGTGATCAGGGGTTGATCGATGATACCCTTCGCGGGGTTGATGCCTTTAAAGGAAATTACCCTTATTCTACCTATTTGCCATTGGTTCACTCTATGGAGACACAATTACAGCTTGCCCGCGGAGTGCTGAACGAGCAAATCGCACAACTGTACGAGCGTTTAGGGAAACCTAAAGGGGCCGGTTATTACCGTGCTATTGCCCCTGTTACGTGGATCGATTCCAAAGAAGTTGTTCATGCTGAAGTTCCATGGTATCGAGAGATGTTTGAGGGAGACGGCACCAGCAGCTGGTACGATTTTATGATTCCTCAAACGCGAAGCGTTATTTCAATGGACGATAACGAAAGTAAATAAACATAGGATTTTTTTCAATGCAACTTAGTAATTACAGCTCTTTTCCGACGAATCTTCCGGTGATTGCGGAGGATGAGCTTTTTTTATATCCCTTTATGATCTCTCCCCTTTTTTTAAATGATGAAAAAAACATTGCCGCTGCAGCCGAAGCGATTGAGAATAATTCACTTGTTATTGTCTGCCCCGTAAAACCTGAGCATGAAGGGGAGCGTGAGGGAGATTCGATCTATGACGCCGGCGTTATCGGCTCTATTATGCGTAAAGTCGTTTTGCCCGATGGCCGAATCAAGGTACTGTTTCAAGGTCTTGCCCGCGGGCATATTACGGAGATGGTACATGACAACCCGTTGCGCGCTCATGTCGATTTAATCTCATCCATGGCAGTGAATGAGCTGAAAATGGATGCAATTTTAGAAGTGTTGCGTGAAAAAGTGCGTGCCCTCTCTCAAGTAAGCAACTATTTTCCCCCTGATCTTCTTCGTACTATCGAAGAGAATCATGAGTACAACCGGATCGTTGATTTGATCTGCAGCTCGATTAAGATCAAAAAAGAGAATGCTTATAAACTTTTTATCGAGCGTGATCCTGAAAAACGGTTTTTGATGCTGATTGATGAGTTGATCGAAGAGACCGAAGCGAATAAACTTCAAAAAGAGATCCGCTCCAAAGTCCACTCCCGCATTGAGAAAGTGAATAAAGAGTATTTTCTCAAAGAGCAGCTGAAACAGATTCAAAAAGAGCTGGGGACCGATACCCACCGTGATGAAGAGATCGAAGAGTTCCGTAAAAAACTCGACGCCAAAAAAGAGAAAATGCATCCCGATGCGTATAAAGAGATCAACAAGCAGCTCGAGCGCTTCGCACGAATGCATCCCGACAGCGCCGATGCGGGGATGATCCAAACGTACCTAGAATGGGTGCTTGAGATTCCTTACGGTGATGAGGCGAAAAAAGCGCTCAATATCCACGATGTAGAAAATCAGCTCAATAAAGATCATTTTTCATTGAAAAAACCGAAAGAGCGTATCTTGGAGTTCTTTTCGGTCAAAGAATTGTTGGAGCTTCGCGGTATTGCCGACAAAGAGGGGCGAGGGGCAATTTTGTGTTTCGCGGGCCCTCCGGGTGTGGGTAAAACATCGTTGGCTAACTCTATTGCCACCGCCTTAAAACGTCCGCTCGTACGGATTGCACTTGGCGGATTGGAAGACGTCAACGAACTGCGCGGACACCGCCGTACCTATATCGGTGCAATGCCGGGGCGTATCGTGCAGGGTGTGATCGAAGCGAAAAAGATGAATCCCGTTATTGTTCTCGATGAGATTGATAAGGTGGCAAAATCGCATCGCGGTGATCCGACGGCGGTATTGTTGGAGATTCTCGATCCTGAACAAAATACCCATTTTAGAGATTATTATCTCAATTTCAATCTTGATCTTAGCAAAGCGATTTTTATCGCGACGGCGAACGATGTAGGGCAGATCCCGGGACCGTTGCGCGATCGTATGGAGTTTATTTCGGTCAGCAGTTATACGCCGCAAGAGAAATTTCAGATTGCAAAACAGTATCTGATCCCCCAAGAGTTGAAAAAACACGGTTTGAAAACAGCAGAGCTTTCGATCTCAAAAACGGCATTAGCCGAAGTGATTGAGAAGCATACGCGGGAAGCGGGAGTTCGTAACCTTCGTCGACGTGTCGCCGATATCGTCCGTAAAGCGGCGAAAAAGATTCTCGAAGAGCCGAGTACCCAAAAAGTGACGGTGAGTTTGAAAAACCTCAAAGATTTCTTGGAAAAAACGATTTTTGAGATTGATCGAACCGATCACATCGATCGCATCGGTGTCGTTAACGGGTTGGCGTGGACAGCAGTGGGTGGAGATGTACTCAAAATCGAAGCAATCCGTATCAACGGAAAAGGGGTATTACAGCTCACGGGAAGTTTGGGGGATGTGATGAAAGAGTCTGCCCGCATCGCCCTCTCCGTTGTTAAAACATTGATCGATGAGGGGAAAATCAGTGTCGATCATTCGATTATCCCGCTAAGTCCTGCTGAGAGAGAAAGTGATATCCCACTCGATGCGAGCGAAGTGTATAAACGCTTTGACTTACACATCCACGTTCCTGATGGGGCTACCCCTAAAGACGGCCCGAGTGCGGGGATTGCGATGTCAACGGTTATCGCTTCGATCCTCACAAACAAAAAAGTGCGTGCCGATATTGCGATGACGGGTGAAGTATCGCTCACGGGAAATGTTCTCCCTATCGGCGGACTCAAAGAGAAGCTGATTGCGGCGCATCGAGCGGGGATGAAACTTGCCCTTATTCCTCAGAAAAACTACGATCGTGATTTGAGCGATATTCCCGATGAGGTGAAAGCGGCGATAGAGATCGTCGGTGTCAGTCGAATCGAAGAGGTGTTAAATCGTCTTTTAATCGACGGATAACCTCGAAAGCCTTCGGGGCACCATAAAGGTAGCCTCGCAACTTAACCCCTATTTTTAACGCTCTGCACTTTTCACGAAATCCTTTATCCATCACGATAGTATGTTCATACGGCGCGATAAACGTATAGTTCTTCTCTATGGAGAGGGCAAAGCGCCGCGCAATGATATGTTCTCCCCCTTTTTTAAGCGCCTCTTTGTCGTGCTGAGTGAGGAGAATTCCGCGCGATTTGAAAAAGCGATCGATTCCGTAGAGGAGTGAGCGGAATGTGTGCGGGTTGTGTGCGTAGGAGAGCTCTTCTACCGATAGGAAATCCATCGGTTCAATCAATGACTCATTATCCTCTTCAAGATAGCGAAAACTGCGACGGATGGCGTCTCTATAATCACGCATCATCGGTGCACTGTAGCGATGGCGAAAAAAGTTGCGGGTGTATCGCTCATCGGCATTGCTCTCATCGATATGGTGAGGGATATTATGTGTATGAAGATACGCTTCGATAGAGTCGCGATCCCATTCCAAAAGAGGGCGCAGTATCTCGATATCGTCACGCCGGTCGTGTGAGCGAATCCCAAGCATCTCAGGAAGCCCCGATCCTCGGCACATTTGCATCATCAGCCACTCGAGACGATCGTTGAGCTGATGGGCGGTGAGGAGATAGCGGTAGGAGTGCTTTTTCATCAGATAACCGAAAAATTTGTACCGCTCTTCGCGGGCACGGTGTTCAAAATTGACTCCTCCCAATCGGCATGAGTGGGTGTAACATTGAAGCGCATGTTGCTGTGCGAGTTTTTCGGCGTTTTTTTCTTCAGCGTCACTGGAAGAACGGGTGTGGTAGTTGACATGGGCAATGTCAAACGCAATATTATGTTTAAGTAGAAGATGGAAGAGGGCGGTTGAATCGACCCCTCCCGAGAAAGCGAGGAGAACTCCCCCCTCTTTTAGAAGATCAAGATGGAGGAGTTCAGACATTTCCCGTTACGGTCGCCAAAGGGCGTGTTTGTGCAAGTTCAGTGATACGGGCACGGTAGATTTTACCGAAACTGAGCTCACCCTCTACTTCGCGGTCGTTGACGTAGATTTCGCCATCTACATCGGGTGCCCAGTTGAGCGCGCGTGCGCTTAGGAGGAATTCGTGTTCGTCACTTTCACCGTCTATGATGAGAGAAATTTCTTGACCAACGAGTTTTTGTAGACTTTCCACTTCGACGTTAGACGCGATTTTCCCCAGTTTTTTGGCACGGGCGTTGATCACTTTGGGAGCGATTTTTTCATCCATTGTATACGCACTCGTCCCCTCTTCGTCGGAGTAGCTGAAAACGTTGAGACGATCAAACCCGAAACTGCCGGCAAATGCTACCATCTCTTCGAACATAGCCTCAGACTCTTGCGGATGACCGACGATAAAGCTGGTACGTATAAAGGCGTTAGGGAGTGCTTTCATGGCATTGAGGAGCTCAAGGGTTTTCGCTTTTCCGAATCCACGCTTCATGATGCGAAGCATATCGTCGTTGATGTGTTGTATCGGCATATCGAAATAGTTATGGAACACTTTCGAATCCCCGATGGTTTTGATCAGTTTCAATGTTGTGGTCGAAGGGTAAAGATAGAGTATGCGAGCACTTTTTACCCCGTCGATTAGTTCGATCCGTTTGATGAGGTGAATAAGACCGTCTTGCGTATTTTGATCTCGGAGATACGAACTGGAGTCTTGAGAGACGAAACTGAAATCATAATACCCTTTGGCAACCAACCCTTCTACTTCGCGGGCGATACTCTCTAAATCACGTGAATGGAGTTTCCCTTTGAACGAGGGGATGGCGCAGAAACTGCACACTTGATTGCACCCCTCGGAGAGTTTGACATAAGCATGGTAGCTTGAACCCGTTACGACCCGCTCTGCACCGTCGATCAGATAGACCTCAGGGGTAAAGCGGCTTTGTTTGGCGGCAAGGAGTTCATCGATTTTGTCGTAATCACCGACACCGGTGAAGATGTCTACCTCTTTGAGTTCTTTGGATAACTCCTCTTTGTATCGCTCAGAGAGACACCCCGCCATTACCAGAACCGAATCACGTTTGCGCCCTGCGTCGAGATTGAAAATAGTGTTGAGTGACTCTTGTTTTGCCGCATCGATGAACCCGCAGGTATTGACGATGATAACGTCTGCTTCCTCACTTGCATCGGTCATTTCAAAATCTTTGAGCCGTCCGAGCATAACCTCAGTATCGACGAGATTTTTGGTACAACCGAGTGAAACGATATGGAGTTTTTTGGACATTTACCAACCCTTGGATAATATAGTGCAATTATAGCCAACTGGAGGTTGAAGATGCTTATACGTAAAGATTATGATTTGATGCCAACATCTCTGATTACACCTGAATCCATTTACCATGAGCGGCGAGACCTTATGAAACTTACGGCTTCGGCTGCCGTATTGGCAATGGCTTCCCCTCTTTCAGCTGCCTTATCGTTTCAAAAGCAGAAAAGTTCGTTGAACTTGACCCCCTTTGATTTGGTGACCTCTTACAACAATTTTTATGAGTTTTCTGTTGATAAAGCCGGACCTGCCAAGCTTTCAAAACATTTTAAAGCCCGTCCGTGGACCGTCACGATCGGCGGAGAGGTGCAAAAGCCTCAGACGCTTGATATCGATGCGATTCTAAAAAAAATCCCCCTAGAAGAGCGAATCTATCGACTTCGATGCGTCGAGGGGTGGGCAATGGTGATACCGTGGGTCGGTTTTCCCCTCTCATCATTGTTAAAAGCCGCCGGACTCACCTCAAAATCCAAATACGTGGAGTTTGAGACGCTGTTTGATCCTGCCCAATTTCCAGGACAAAAACAAAGTTTTGGTACTATTCCGTTTCCTTACCATGAAGGGCTTCGGATTGATGAAGCGATGCATCCGCTGACAATCTTGGCGGTAGGGTTGTACGGAAAAGAGCTGATGCCGCAAAACGGAGCGCCGATCCGATTGGTCGTCCCGTGGAAGTACGGGTTTAAAAGTATCAAATCAATCGTAAAGATTACGTTGAAAGAGCATCAGACGCGCTCGACATGGAATGAAGTAGCTCCTAAAGAATACGGGTTTTACGCCAACGTCAATCCTGCCGTCGATCATCCGAGATGGTCGCAGGCGCGTGAGCGGGTGATCGGGAAGTTTTTCAAACAAGAGACTCTTCCCTTCAACGGGTACGGTTCGGAGGTCGCGCATCTGTACAAAGGGATGGACCTGAGAAAGTTTTATTAAAAAGGGTATAAATGAGATTTATCATTTGGTTCGGTGCATTATTGCCGATAGTGTATGCGCTAATCCGTTTCAGTGTAGAGATTCAGCCCGAGTGGATACGTGAATCTTTTATTTTTATAGAGCAGTTTGTCCCTTTTACGCTGACAAAGTTCCCGACTGATCCGTTGAAATTTTCAACTGATTTATCCGGTGACAGCGCTTTTTGGCTTTTGGCACTTACTCTAACTTTTACCCCCGTACGTGTATTTTTGAAACTGAATCTTATCCGATACCGCCGTTTGGCCGGATTGTTTTCTTTTTTTTACGCGCTGATGCATGCACTGCTTTTTATCGGGATCGATCAGGAATTTAATGTTCACGGTGTGATTCATGAAGCGGTGACAAAACCGTTTATCGCTTTTGGGATGGGGGCATTTATTATCATGCTGACGATGGCGCTTACTTCGACCAAAAAACTGTTCGGACTGTTTCACTCCTGGCATAAAATGGTCTACATTGCTGCGGTATTGATTGTCGTTCACTATTTGATGAGCCATAAAACGGTCACATGGGATAATCTTTCAATGGCGGGAGTCCTTATTTTTCTTCTGGTACTGCGGCTTATTAAACGATGAAGCATTACGATGTCATTATCCTCGGAGGCGGGGCGAGCGGTCTTATGTGTGCAGCGCACCTGCGTCAAAACAGTAAACTTACAGTCGCGATCATCGAGGGAAATAACCGACCTGCGCTAAAACTCAAAGCTTCCGGTGGGGGGAAATGCAACCTCACTAATGTAGAGGTCGATGAGAGCCATTTTCTCGGAGATGAAAACCTTGTCAAACAAGCGTTATCGGTATTTGGACAACGAGAGCTTTTGGATTATTTTCGTGAGGGCGGATTGCGTCCTGTAATCCGTAAAGAGCGCTATTATTTCTGTCCGAAAAGTTCCGATGAGGTGATTTCCATTTTGATGGGAAAAGCAAGCGGATGCGATTTGATTTTAGGACATAAAGTCCTCTCTGTAGAGGGGAAAAGCCCTTTCATTGTGACAACCGACAAAGGGAAATTCCAAGCCCGTCGAGTTGTCGTTGCAACGGGGGGGTCGAGTTATAAAGAGCTGGGCGCGAGCGATATCGGATTGAAAATCGCGCAAAGCTATGGGATACAAACCGTACCGTTTTCCCCTGCACTTGTAGGACTTACACTGCAACCTAAAGAGTTTTGGATGAAGGAGCTTAGCGGAATCAGTTTTCCCGCCCGCATCCATGTGGCGGGTAAGACACTGGATGAAGATTTACTCTTTGCCCATAAAGGGATCAGCGGACTGGTTGTCCTCTCGGCATCGCTTTATTGGTTCAAAGGGGAAATAGTGATCGATTTTCTCCCCGATTTCGATCTAAACACCCTGAAATATGAGAAAAAGATCGTCTCTACGGCGATCCCTCTTCCGAAACGGTTTATGAAAGCTTTTTTAGAAGCAATAGGGCTGGAAGACAAAGGGTGCAACCGCTTGAGCTCGCACGAGTGGGAAAAGCTTTTAAGTATCCGTCATTACGCCATGGCACCCTCAGGAACGTTTGGTCTGAGTAAAGCCGAAGCGTGTCGTGGCGGGATAGCGTGTAGTGAGTTAGACCCGAAGAGCATGGAGAGTACTACAATAAAAGGGCTCTATTTTATCGGTGAAACGGTGGACGTAACGGGGGAACTTGGGGGATATAACTTCCAGTGGGCGTTTAGCTCAGCGGTGATGTGTTCAAAAGCCATTATGCTATAATCGTATCAAATACTTATACCCCAAAGGGGTGATTATGAAACGTCAACGTGTCATTATTGTCGGCGGCGGGTATGCAGGGGTAAAAGCACTTCAAACTCTTGCCTCCTCAAATCTATGTGATATAGTTCTGATCGATCAGCACCCGTACCATTATCTCCAAACCGAAGCGTATGAATTGATCGCCAATGAGTGCTCAATGACCCGTGTCACGATCGATTTAGTCGCTTTATGTTTGAGTTACGGTGCACATGTTACATTTATCAAAGATACGATCCGAGAGATCGATTTTGAGAACAAATGTGCCAGCGGAGAGAACTCGTGCCATCCCTATGATTATCTTCTCCTCTGTAGCGGTAGCCGCACGGCGTATAACAGTGCCACTCCGGGGCTACGTGAATACTCCCATGGTGTCAAAACCCTCCCCAGTGCCCTCTCGTTTAAACATCAGTTTGAACAACGCCTTTATGCACGTATGGAGAGTGAGGGGGGATGGTGCAGTGAACCTTTTAACGTCGTTATCGGCGGCGGGGGATTGAGCGGTGTCGAGATTGCCGCCGAGATGGCACACTATATCCGGGTGTTTCATAAGGATAACACCCTTACGTGCGACAACATTCATATCTTTTTAATTATCCCGCATGAGGGAGTTTTGGAGGGGATGGAGTCGTATCTGATTGAAAAAGCGACACAGAGGCTCACACAGCTCGGGGTAAAAATTATCAGTCACTCCCGTATTACTTCGGTCGAAGAACATACCTTAATGCTGAACAATGATAAGAGTCTTTGTTTTGATTTTATGATTTTTACGGGGGGAATTGTCGCTTCGACATTGACATCGACGATCAACAGTTCTAAAAATAAAAAGTCGCAGCTTATTGTCGATGAGTATCTTCGTGTCGGGATGTATGAGGGGGTATTTGCGGCAGGTGATATTGCCGAGCTTCGAGAATTTGATGGAGAACTGCTTCCCCCTACAGCGCAGTGTGCCGAACAAAGCGGTACCTATGCGGCAGAAAATATACTCGCATTGATTGAGAATCGTGAGTTGAGACGTGCCAAAATACGGATAGAGGGGATGATGGTGGCATTAGGGGGAAATTACGCTGCCATTTCTCTCTTTGGAGTGATTCGGATTAGCGGTCTTTTGGGCTATTGGGTGAAAAGAATAATTATGCGAGGATACCGATATCTCCTCCATCGTCAATGTACCAAAGGGATGGAGTATCTCTCTAAAACTAAACCCCAATGTCACACGGGATTTTAATTTTTTCTCAGTACAATTACACCAATTAATATCGAGGAATATCTTATGATCCTTTTAGCCGGACCGTGTGTCATCGAAAGTGAAGAATCGATTTTTACAATCGCCAAAAGCTTAGAGCGTTACCAAAATGACCCGCGCTTTGATTTTTATTTCAAATCGAGTTTTGATAAAGCCAACCGCACTTCGCTTGATAGCTATCGCGGACCGGGGATCGAAGAGGGGCTTCGGATCTTGCAAAAGGTCAAAGACGATTTCGGCTACAAGATCGTCACCGATGTCCATGAGAGCTATCAAGTGCCCATCGCGGCGGAAGTGGTCGATATGCTCCAAATCCCCGCATTTTTGTGCCGACAGACCGATTTACTCGTAGCAGCGGCTAAAACCGACAAGATCGTCAATATCAAAAAAGGGCAGTTTATGACCCCTGCCGATATGCGTTTTTCGGTGGCTAAAGTACTTAAAACGCGCGGGTGTGATGAGGTGAGTTTCGAAGCTTCGCAAAAACACGGTGTATTGCTGTGTGAGCGAGGTTCATCCTTCGGGTACGGCAATCTCGTCGTTGATATGCGCTCCCTCGTGATTATGCGCGAATACGCTCCCGTTATTTTCGATGCGACCCACTCGGTGCAAATGCCGGGTAATGGTACAGGTAAAACGGGAGGGGACAGCTCGATGGTTCCTCACCTCGCACGCGCCGCCGCAGCCGTCGGAGTGGACGGATTTTTCTTCGAAACGCATTTTGATCCTATTTGCGCTTTGAGTGACGGACCAAATATGCTAAAATTAGAACAACTAGAAGCGTTAAGCGAAACGCTATTGAAAATTGACTCACTTAAAGGAAATTGAAAATGAAACTTATCGAAGGACAACTTCGTGTTCGCACGGACAAAAGAGTAGCGATCGTCAGTACACGCTGGAACCACTTTATCGTTGATCGTCTCGTAGAAGGGGCGAAAGACGCCTATGCACGTCACGGCGGAAACGCGGATGAGTTGACTCACGTTTTGGCACCGGGTGCGTTCGAGCTTCCGATGGTGATTGAACAGCTTCTCAGCAGCGGTAAATACGATGCGGTATGTGCATTGGGTGCAGTCATTCGCGGCTCAACCCCTCATTTCGATTATGTCTCTGCTGAAGCGACCAAAGGGATTGCAACAGTGAGCTTGAAACATAAAAAACCGGTTTCATTCGGTCTTTTGACGACCGATACCATCGAGCAGGCGATTGAACGTGCAGGAACCAAAGCAGGGAACAAAGGGTTTGAAGCGATGACCGTTGTTATCGAGATGCTTGATCTGTACGCTGAGATCGGCGCATAATGGCGACACGTCATCAAGCCCGCATGGCGGTTGTGAGTTTATTGTACGCATACGATTTAGGAAATCAGACCATCTCTGATTTTAGTGATGAGATTCTCGAAGAGAAAAAGATCCGTAACAAACAGCGTGATTTTGCCCTTGATTTATTCAAAGGGGTGACGGAGCATTTGGCAGAGGTAGATGAAGCGATTATCAAACACCTCAAAGATTGGGATTTCGACCGTTTGGGATCGATTGAACGTGCGACGCTCCGTCTTGGCGGATATGAGATTATGTTCGGAGAACTCGATTCGGCTGTTATCATCAACGAAGCGATCGAAGTCGCAAAAGCATTCGGAAGTGAGCAATCACCCAAGTTTATTAACGGCGTTCTTGACGCTATATCACGAGATAAATAGGTCATTATGCGTCTTAGTAAAGAACAAGCCTTAGAGCTGATCCGCCATGCTGACCTTAAAGAACTAGGGAAAATGGCGACGGCTCGAAAAAAAGAGCTCCATCCTGAGGGGATCACGACCTTTGTCGTAGACCGTAATATTAACTACACCAACGTTTGTTGGGTTGATTGTAAGTTCTGCGCTTTCTACCGTCACGGTAAAGACGACGATGCCTATGTCCTCACCTTTGAAGAGATCGACCAAAAAATCGATGAACTCCTTGAGATCGGCGGGACACAGATTTTGTTCCAAGGGGGTGTTCACCCGAAACTCAAAATCGAATGGTATGAGGATTTGGTGGAGCATATTCACACCAAATATCCGATGATCACCATACATGGCTTCTCTTCGATTGAGCTTGATTTTATCGCTAAAGTTTCCCATATTTCGATTCAAGAGTGTTTGAGCCGTTTGAAAGCCAAAGGGCTTGCCTCGATTCCCGGAGCGGGGGCAGAGATTCTCAGTGACCGCGTACGTGATATTATTGCTCCGAAAAAAATGGATTCGTTAGAGTGGGTGGATGTTCACCGCCAAGCCCATAAGTTAGGGATTAAATCGACTGCAACAATGATGTACGGTACGGTAGAGACCGATGAAGAGATTATCGAGCATTGGAATCTTATCCGTGATCTTCAAGATGAGACAGGGGGCTTCCGCGCTTTTATTATGTGGTCGTTTCAGGGACAGAATACCCAGCTGATGGAAGAGCATCCTGAGATTGAAAAACAATCCTCCAACCGTTATCTTAGACTGTTAGCGGTATCACGTCTCTTTTTAGATAATTTTCCCAATATCCAAAGCTCATGGGTGACTCAAGGGCCTTATATCGGTCAGATGGCATTGCTGTTTGGGGCAAACGATTTGGGCTCTACTATGATGGAAGAGAATGTTGTCCGCAGTGCGGGGGCAGGTTTTCGGATGGCAAAAGATGAGATGGTACATTTGATCCGTGATATCGGAGAAACACCGGCAATTCGTAATACGGCGTATGAGATTTTGGAAAAATTTGAGTGACACGTTTATTTTTAGCGATTTTACTATTAGGGCAAGCACTTATGGCAAGCACATTGGATTTTATAGAAGTTAAAGGGGTGAAAATCCCTTTTATTTTCGAAGAGGATAAACGTCT
>DLUI01000003.1 GCA_002742695.1 Sulfuricurvum kujiense
AAATTTTAAAAAGGATTCACGCATGAAAATTACAAACCGAACAGAATTTTTAACACTTCTCAAAGGGGCAACTTTCCTAGCTTCAGGCGGTGGTGGACCGTTTTTCGTTGCAAAAAAAATTGTAGAAACCTATTTTAAAGATAGTGATGCATTTGAGATCAATCTTATTAATCCCGATTCATTAACAGAAAAAGAGTGGGTTGTTATGGCTGCGGGGATGGCTCAGCCATCAGCAGGCTCAGCACTAACACCTCAAGCTATTATTGAGCCGACAGTAAATGCCGTAAATGCAATGGAAAAACTCATAAAAGAGTTACTGAGCACACAAAAAGATAGTCGATTTGAGAATTTTGAAAAATTTGATGCACTTTATCCTATCGAAGTAGGGGCAATGAATGTGGTTATTCCGCTTATATCAGCTTATTTATTGAACAATAACCTCTCTATTGTCGATGGGGATACATCAGGGCGATCTGTTCCTACTATTGATCTCACAACATTCGCCGTTTCTCAACCTGTCATGCCAAACATGGCAACATCTGCTGGAGATGAATATCAATTTACAACTATGTCTTTAAAAAACTACCAAGATTTAGGGATAGCATATAGTAATTTAATAGGATCAGGTTTAATCGGTATAGATACAGGTTTATGTTTGGCTCCGATGCATGGAGATACTTTAAATGATGGAAATATTGTCAAAGGCACCCTACGCGATGCCTATAACATTGGTAAAATCTTTGAAGAAGATATTCAATCAAATGAAAAAATTCTAAAAATTCAAAACTATCTCTCCAATGACGCGCAAACACCGAGGAAAATGAAACACCTTTGTACCGGAAAAGTCACCGATTACTTTACCCAAACCGAGAACAGCACCGATTTAGGGTATCTTACAATAGAAACGGATGATAATAGAATCTTTACGATTTTGATACAAAATGAAAATATTATCGGTCAGTTTGATGATGAAACGTTCGTAACCGTAACCGGTCCTGATTCGATAGGGTATATCTCTACCTATGACGGTTCATTTGATGAAAATAATACTTATGAAAATGTACTTATCAGTAAAAAACTCTCAGAGGGGCAAGATGTTTACATCCATGTCATAGCGATAGAAGCTGCCGACGTTATCAAAAAGAATGTAAAGCTGATGGCAGGCTGGAATACTGCTTATAAAACAAGCCGTTATTATGGACCATACAGCAATATGTTATGGAAAACGACATAATGAAACTCTTCTCCTTAATCTTTTTACTTGTTATGACACTTTGTGCGGATAACGTCAAAGTGTACCTCTACACGCCAGAGATTAATGTCAATAATTTCAAATCACTCAAGATGAGTTTTGACTCTTATTTAAGCGGTTATGGAAATTATGAACTTCAACCCTTTAGCGATAAAGAGACGTTTGAAAAATATTTAAAAAATAAAAACACCATTGCCATCCTATCGAGTTGGCATTATCGTGAAATTTCAAAAAAGTATAATTTAGAGGCGATGTTAGTTGCCAAGAAAAAAGGGAGTGTCACCGATAGAAAAATACTCGTCGGTCAAAAAAACACCTTGTTGAAAGGGGTAGTTACTTCTGCGTATGATACGGAGTATACGAATGAGCTATTAAACAGCATAACAGATGAGCATTCCCAAGAGCTATCTGTGCTTAGAGTACCGAAAGAGATAGATGCCCTCATGAGCGTCGGTTTCGGTATGAGCAGATTCGCGCTTATCTCAAAAGACACTTTTGTACATCTCCAACATATCAATCCGGTTCTCTCAAAAGACTTAAAAATATACTATGAATCCGATCCTGAATACAGAATGCTTTTAGCGTGTAACGAGACAGATAAAGAGGTTACTACTCTTGTATCGATTTTCAAAAACATGGAATTCTCGTCCGATGGAAAAAAGATTTTAAATATGATAGGTATCGATAAACTGGTAGTTTTTAACATACGTAATTTAGAAAACAGAGGAGATACAAAATGAGATTACTATTCTTTATCTCTCTCTTTACCCTTGCATTACAAGCACATACTATTCTAGTCATTAACTCAAATTCTGATGTAAAAAAATACAATGAAGCGGTAGAGGAGTTTGGTAAAAATTTCAACCATCCTTTTAAAACCTTAGATATTTCAAACAAAAGCAGCAATGAAATCAAAAAAGCTCTTTATGATGAGTACCCCGATACCGTTTATGCAGTCGGCGCTAAAGCCTATCAGTATGCGAATGAATATATCCCCGAAAAAGATATCTATTTTAGTTCTATCGTTGATTGGAAAAGATTGTCATTAGCAAGCAACCGCTACGGTGTTTCCAATGAATTGCATAACGGTATGCAGCTAATCCTTATTAAATCACTTTTTACCTCTGTTAATACGATAGGGGTGGTCCACAGCAAATATACTCAAAATATGGTTGATGATCTTAGTCGCGATGCGGGAGCGTTGGGGATAAAAATACTCCCTATTTTAATCGATGAAGCGTCTGTTGAAAATATGCAATTTGATACGGCCTTAAACAACAGCGATGCGATGATGGTCATATCCGATCCACTATTTTTAAATAACGAAAACGCCGTCAAAAATCTATTTAGCTCAGCCAAAAAGCAGAAGAAACCGATTATCGCCTATCATGAACTTTTCATACAATACGGCGCAACATTAGTCATATCAGCAGATAATCCGACTATTGGGAGACAAATTGCGACTATGATAGAGAGCAACCTAAATGAAAGATCGATGGAAAAAATTCAGTATCCGGCCGGAACCAATATTGTTTTTAACAAAAAGGAAGCCGAACTGAACGGGGTAGAAATTACTTCTGATATTTTGTCTATCGCTACAGAAATACGTGAATGAATTTAACCAATAAGTTTATTATCGCAATTTTGTTTATTACGTCGATTGTAGTATCAACTTTTATCTATTTTCAAATCAGTGAACAAAAAGAGATTTTAAACAATGAGCTCAATCAAAGGATAGCTTTATTACGAAGCCACTTGGAATCCAATGCAAAAAACGACATATTGTCTTTGAAATATGAAGTTGAAAATGATATTGCAGCTTTTAATTTTTCCCATATTGATGCATCGTTTAAAAATTTGGTTGCAAAAGATGAGATTGATGCCGTTATTCTATTTAATAGGGATAAGTCAAAAGAACTTTTTGTCGGCGAAAACTCTTTTAAAAATCAATTCCCAAAACAAGAGATTAACACTCTTACGTTAAAAGAGATAAATAATAGAAATAATTTTGTTATCTCTCTTCCGATTATTATCAACGATAAATGGGGTGAAATCCACATTGTCTATTCACTTAAAATACTTCATGAAGAGGTACGCAGAGCAGAAGAAAATAAAAAGCTCAAGATACAATCAAACGTAAAAAAAGCGATCCTTACCTCACTATTATTAGCATTGATTCTATTGATTTTTAGCTATTTCTTTGCAAGAAAACTTTTATCGCCTATTTTATTGCTTACAGAAACCGCTAAAGATATTGCTAACGGAAACCTTGAGATCAGCGATAAATTGAGTTCAATTACATCAAATGATGAAATTGGATTATTATCTGCATCCTTTATTGATATGACGAAAAAATTGGATACCTCCTACAACACATTAAACATTGTGAATCAAAGTTTAGAACTCAAAACAAAAGAGCTGCAAGATTTGAATCTCTCTCTTGAAGAAAAAGTCGCGCAAAAAGTGAAAAAAATTACCGAACAAGAGCGGATGATGATCTCACAATCGCGTTTGGCCGCGATGGGAGAGATGATGAGTATGATCGCCCATCAATGGCGTCAACCTCTGGCAACTATCACACTGATGATCGCAGATGAAAAGATCAAATCAATGGTAACCAGCAAAGAATCAGTCGAATCTGACAAGATACTGGATAAAATTTCTGACATCATCATCTATCTCTCCAATTTAATCAATGATTTTCAAACCTATTTCAAGCCGGATAAATCTGCTGAAAAAATTTCAACCACACTCCTCATAGAACGGATGGAGCAGATTATTCAAACACGGTTAAAATACGAAAATGTTCAAATGCATGTTGAAAAACGTAATGAAGTGTTTATCGAAACCTATGCCAATGAAGTAGTTCAAGTGCTTATCAATATTGTTAATAATGCTATTGATATTATGGTCGAAAGAAATCAAACTGATCGTCATATTTGGATAAACATAGAGAGCGATACCAGCGATGTGACGATCAATATAGAAGATAATGGTGGAGGAATAGCCAATGAGATTATAGAACATGTTTTTGATCCGTATTTCAGCACAAAATCGAAAAATGGAACCGGAATAGGGCTTTATATGGCAAAAATGATTATTGAAAAACATATCTGCGGAAGATTAAGTGTCACAAATACCAAAGAAGGGGCTCGATTTACTCTCAGCCTGCCGAAAAGACAAAAAAAGCAAAGAGTGGAGTTTAATGATGCAAATACGAGTTTACTATGAGGACACCGTATATGCTCTAATTTTCTAACAATACACAAAACATGGAGTTTCTTCACGCATAGAACTCTCTAATTTACCTAAAAACTGTAAATCTTGTCATACCTCTGTCACACCAATTAATCTATACAAAATAAGTCATGAAAATATAGAATATAAAGTTTATACTAGTTATAATATATTAATTTTTGAATTTATGGTAAAAATCATGTATAACACTAATGATATTCATATTCCAGAGAAAAGAAATTTAGCTATCTTTTTCATAGTTCTCCCGACAACGTGGTGGCTCTTATGGGTCGCTTCGCATAGTACTTTCCTCTATATGTTTCTAGCTGCATGGGTCTATTCTTTATTACATAACACAATCTTTTCTTTGTTGCATGAAGCTGCACATGGTGTTTTATCAAATAACAGATTACGAAATGATTTTTTTGGTATTGTAAGTGCCGCTACCTTTCCTACGTCATTTACGATGCAAAAAATTGCTCACTTGGGGCACCACGAGCGCAATAGAACCGATAAAGAACTCTATGATTATTATCTCCCTTCTGAGTCAAAAACTGTACGTAATATTTGGATGTATGGCGGTAATCTGTTTGGCCTATATTGGTTTATGATCCCCTTGAGTAATTTGCTGATTCTCATCGCTCCAACATACTTTACTTCTGAACGTTTCATACATGGTCCTGCTAAAGCTCTTGGGTTTGAAGCGTTTCTTGAAGAGATTGCTCAGTACTCAATCACACGCATTTGGTTTGAATGTTTACTGGCTCTTGGATATCAAGTGGCACTCTATTATCTACTGGATTTAAGTTGGCAGGGATGGTTGTTATGTCATTGGTTCTTTGCTCTTCATTGGTCGGCATTGCAGTATGTTGACCATGCATGGAGTCCACGCGATGTAATCAATGGTGCATGGAATCTTAAAGTATTGCCTATATCACGTTTACTGGCATTGAACTATCACTACCATTTAGCTCATCATCGTCATCCTCAGGTTCCATGGATTTATTTGCCTCAATATGTTAATGCTAATGAACCGCAACCGACTTTTTGGTCTATTTATTCCACGTTATGGGGTGGAGTTAGGCCTGCACCGCCGATGTCTTCACCTGCACAATTTCCGTTTAAGTCTCAAGAATGAATGAGACCATGCCCCGTATTCTATTGAAAGAAGAATATGATACTAAGACTATATGGAAGACGTACGGGTATTGGGCTTTCTGGGTAGGGATTGCCTTTTTTTCCGTTTATCCATTTTGTAATTGGCTTAGTGCTCAACGTGCAAATGTCTACCATCTATATTTGAATACAGAGTTATCAATCCCTTTTGTCCCAGATTTCATTTGGCCCTATATGTCACTGTATCTTCTTTTTATCCTCCCACCTTTTTTCTTGGGAGTCTCGCAGTTGGAGTTGTTGGGTAAACGGATTATTTTAGGTACCCTCATTAGCGGAGGGATCTTTTTGCTTTTTCCTTCACAACTAGGATTTGAGCGTGTTATTCCCAATGGGTTTTATGGTGAGATGTTCACCAATATTTTTTCTCTTGATCTTCCTCATAATATGGCACCGTCATTGCATGTGGTCTACAGTGCATTTATTCTATTGGCAGTGCTTGAGTCATCATCAAAAAAATCAGTTCGTATGATTATGTTGTTATGGTTATTGTTGATTATGATCTCAACACTACTGGTTCATCAGCACCATATTCTTGATATCGTGTCGGCAATGGCGATTATGTTTTTGGTTACGTCAACATTCATTAAAGGAGAAAAAAATGTTTAAATGGGTTTTTATAATACTGGTGTCCCTAGGTGGATTTAACTTCCTTACGGCTGCAACCGATGAGCCGGATCATGCAATTCATGAAGAGCTTCGGGGTGTTCTTGGTGGGATACAAAACGCAGTTAATACAGAACACTATGATCAACTTGCTCAATATTTTCATAAAGATATGAGAGTTACGACCAGTAATCAAGAAGTTCTTAATTCACATGAAGATATTACAAAGTTTTTCAACTTCTGGTTTGGTCCGGGCGGTGTTTTGAAAAAAGTTGAGATGAAACTTGATGCCGATGCTTTGACAGAGTTTTATGCTAATAAAACAATCGGAGTTGTTCGCGGGTCTGGAGTTGAGAATTGCTATTTATCCGATAGCCGGTTTTTCCCGATGAAGACTCGTTGGACAGCCACTGTTATTAAAGATGATGATGGGAAATGGCGAATACTTACGTTGCATATAGGGATAAACTTCTTAGATAATCCAGTGTTAAGTGTCGCTAAAGAAAGTGCAAATTATTTTGGGATCATCGGTGGAGTTATAGGACTTTTGATCGGGTTGTTGATCGGATTTTTTCTATGGCGCAAACGCAAACCTTTGAGTATATAGGCTCGTGTGTTAATGCATCAATATTCTACCTGTTTTAGAGATATTCACTCATTATCGGAAGATGAAATAAGTGCTATTGCAACGTTGTATCTTTGTTATTACGATGGTTCAGATCAATCAATAGTAGTGTCTGATTTGAAAAAAAAGACACAAATTTTGTTGTTGTTTCATGAGGATGTAATGGTCGGATTTACGACATTTGAACTCTATGATCGTATATGGGACGATCGACTGATTAGTGTTATATATTCAGGGGATACGATTGTTCATCATGAACACTGGGGGCAGCAGACCCTGGCTTTTGCATGGATACGTTTTATCGGTGAATTAAAACGGGCGGTGCCACTGAAACCGATCTATTGGTTTCTAATCGTTAAGGGGCATCGAACATATAAGTACTTACCGGCATTTACTAAATCGTTTTATCCTCACTGGTCCATCGACCGTAGTGATTTAAAACCGCTTTTGGATTTTCTTGCAGAAGACAAATTTGGTGAATTTTACGATAGAAACAGCGGTATTATTGCCTATGAGCGCTCTCGCGGACATCTAAAAAGTGATTTTGTTTTACCATTGAAAAATGAGACGATGAAGCCTTCGGTGCAGTTCTTTTTGGAACGTAATCCGAAGTACGGGGAAGGGGATGAACTCGCCTGTATTTGTGACTTTGATGATACAAATCTTAGACCTTTTACCAAGCGGATGCTTCAGTCATACAGTACGGAGAAAACCGCTTGAACCAAGCAGCAGGTATGGATTCATTGCGAAAGAGTCAAGATGAATGGCTTATGGAATGTCTAAAATGTAATGCTATGAGCCGTTATGGGCGAGATTATCGATTTGAAGAAATAAGTAGCATTAAAATGTATCAAGAGTATGTACCGATGGTTGATTATGAAACTATTGAACCATCGATAAAGCGGATTGCGGCAGGGGAAGCAGATGTATTGTTTCAAGGAGTTCCAGCTGCCTTTGAAGTGACCGGAGGCAGTACAAGTGGGGGAAAACTAATCCCCTACAGTGAGAAAAGCTTTAAAGATTTTCAGAGTGCGATTTTACCGTGGTTATACGATATTTCGCAGCGATACGGCATTAGCGGAAAAGCTACTTATTGGTCTATCAGTCCTGCCTTGCGGCGTGCTACTACTACCGATGGTGGGATTAAAATCGGTGTATCGGATGCAGAATACTTGGGAGATATTGCCAGCGAAACTTTTAATGATTCGCCAGTTGTTCCATCATGGGTAGGAGAACTGTATGACGTCGATAAATGGCAATTGGCCACATTGTATTGGTTGGTACAGTGCAGGGAACTTGAGCTAATTTCCGTTTGGAGCCCAACATATTTATTGATGCTTATGGAAGTTCTCGAAGAACGTTCTGATGAGCTTTTAGACCTTTTTACAAAAGGGGGTATGATCGATGAGCATGTATTATATTCTGATGGGAATGCTTGCGAGCGATTGCGGAATTATTTGATGAATAAAGAGAGTGCGACGCTTTGGCCGCAGATTAAACTAATCAGTTGCTGGCAAGACGGCTCATCGAGACCGTTTTTTGAACGCTTGAAGCATCGATTTCCTCATGCCTCCTTTCAGCCGAAAGGTTTGATCTCTACAGAGGGTGTCGTCACGATGCCAAATGCGGATGGATTACCATTGCTTTCACCGGCTTCTGGGTTTTATGAGTTTATAGATGTTAATGGAGATAATTATTTAGCACATGAGCTTGCAACCGATAAAATCTACGAAATTATTCTAACCACTTCCGGTGGACTCTATCGTTACCGGACGGGGGATATGCTCCAGTGTGAAGGATATGAAAACGCTCTGCCTATATTGCGTTTTGTGGGAAGAAAAGGGATTGTTTCTGATATGGTTGGTGAAAAGTTGAACGAGGGTTTTGTTCGAAATGCATTACAAAGCGTTGGTGGCTTTTCAATGCTAATACCAGATAAGAGGATCGATCCTCATTATATTCTTCTGAGTGATTTAGCAAATACCCCTGATAAAACAATAGAGGTGGAAACAAAACTGATGGAGAATCCACAGTATGCGTATGCGCGAAAAATAGGTCAATTGGGATCATTAGAGCCTCTTATCATAAAAGATGCAATGCTCTTGTATATCGAGTATAAAACCAATACCGGTAGCCGAGTCGGGGATATAAAAATACCCTCATTAAACAGCGATGATGAGTGGCTTCGGATTATTAGAGGGAATATAAAATGAAAATAGTACTGATCTCTCCCAAAGGACCACTCTATCGACATAGAGGGGGTATTTTTAAAAAATCTCTACGCTATCAGCCCTTAACGTTGACGACGTTGGCCGCATTGGTACCTGAAGAGCTTAATGCCAAGATTCAACTGATTGATGAGAGTATTCAGGTTATTCCCGAAAATCTTGAAGCTGACATCGTCGGAATGACGGTGATTACCGGTACGGCAAAACGGAGTTATGAACTGGCCGCACAATTCAGACAACAAGGGATATTCGTGGTATTGGGTGGTCCACATGTCACCTTGGTTCCCGAAGAAGCGGCTGAACATGCCGATGCTATTTGCGTCGGTTATGCCGAACAGAGCTGGCCGCAATTGTTACGAGATTTTAAAGAGAAACAACCAAAACATAGATATGATCAAGACAGTACGTTTACCCTGGATGGCTCTCCGTTTCCTAAGCGTGAACTTTTTAATAAACACTCATTTTTAACCCAAGCTGTTTTTGAAGCAACACGTTCTTGCGCCCATCATTGTGATTTTTGTGTAGCACCTAGTGCATGGGGAAGCAAACAGTATCAGCACCCTGTAGACTGGGTAATCGAAGATATTAAACAGCTGGGGCAAAAGAAGATTATTTTTGTGGATTTGAATCTAATTTCCGATAAGGCGTACGCAACAGAGCTTTTTACACAGTTGATACCGTTGAATATACAATGGTTCGGATTATCTACGGTGCTGATTGCGCATGATGATCATCTATTGGAACTGATGGCACGAAGCGGATGCAAAGGGTTGCTTTTGGGTCTTGAGACGGTTTCAGAAACGAGCTTAAAAGAGACGCATAAGCAATTTAACGCATCGGTCAATTATTATGATCTCATCAAAAAACTGCATGGGCTGGGTATCTCTATACAGGGGTGTTTTGTTTTTGGTCTTGATAATGATTCGATCGATGTTTTTGATGAAACAGTTGAGTTTGTCCTCGAAACCGGTATCGATTTGCCTCGTTATGCTGTGCTTACCCCTTTTCCGGGGACTCCGTTGTATCAAAGACTCAATGATGAAGGGCGAATTTTGACTCGTGATTGGGAATTATATGACGGTCAGCATGTCGTATTCGAACCAAAGCAAATGAGCGTGGAAGAACTTCTTCTTGGGCATGAACGGGCATGGAAAAAAACATATACGTATTCAAATATCGCTAAACGTTTATGGCAAGCGAAGAACTTTCAACCCCTCGCCATTACCTCAAATCTTGGGTATCGATTTTATGCCAACAATCTTGATAAGTTCTATAACTGCGATTGGCATATTCAATCTATGATGCCCAACCCGCTAGCCGGATTTGGGACTGAGATTAAAACGATGAAGCGTTGAGAGCTATGCATATTACGATCATTCATCCGGCAATAGGGCATATTAAAAATGAACGATATATTCGTTCTTGGCAGATGGAACCTCTACCTGCAGCTGCTATTGCCGGATTAACTCCTGATGATGTCGAGATTAGTTTTTATGATGATCGTATGGATAAAATTCCTTTTGATAACTCTACTGACGCTGTGGCTATTTCCGTTGAAACCTACACAGCCAAGCGGGCTTATCAAATAGCAAGTGAATATCGTAAACGAAATATACCGGTCATAATGGGAGGATTTCATGCAACGCTGCTTCCTGATGAAGTAGAACAGTACGCCGATACAGTCCTTATCGGAGAAGCGGAAACGATTTGGAAAGAGGTTATTTCGGATCTGAAAAATGGAAGATTGAAACAACGCTACAAAAGCGATGAACGCCCCTCGTTAGCGGATATACGACTAGACCGTTCTATATTTAAAGGGAAACGTTATCTCCCAATAGGCTTAGTGGAGACGGGGAGAGGTTGCCGGTTTTCATGTGAATTTTGTGCTATTCAATCTTATTTTGAGAGCACCCACCGCACACGACCGATTGAGGATATCATCACAGAGATAGAATCGCTTAAAAAAGAGAAAAATATTTTCTTCTTCGTGGATGATAATTTTATCGGCAATATCAAAGAGGCAAAAGAACTTTTACGCGCACTGGTACCGCTTAAAATCCGATGGATTACCCAGATGAGTATCGATGGAGCATTTGATGATGAACTTTTGTCACTACTGAATGAAAGTGGTTGTAAAGGGGTTCTGATTGGATTTGAAAGTCTGGATGAAAAAAACCTCAAATTGATGAACAAAAGCTTCAACACGATGCATGGGGGGTATTCTAAAGCCCTTGAAAATCTTCGTCGGCATAACATCCGCATTTACGCCACATTTGTCTTTGGCTATGACCACGATACGATGGATTCATTTGATGAGGCGGTAGATTTTGCACAAGAGCATCAGTTTTATATAGCGGCCTTTAATCATTTGACACCCTTTCCCAGTACTCCACTCTATACTCAGCTTGAAATACAGGGGCGATTGAGGTTTAAACAATGGTGGCTTGATGATAATTACCGCTATAACGATTTACCGTTCTTTCCTCGCAATATGCTGCCTGAAGAAGTGACCCGCCAATGTGTCGATGCACGTCGTAAATTTTACAGTTTTTCGAGTATTTTCAAGCGGGTTTTCGGTAAAGCAAATCGAAGCGATGGATTCATGCTACGCAACTATTTACCGATTAACTTTATGCATCGCAAGGATGTCAGCAACCGAAATGGTTATCCACTAGGGGATGAAAACTGGAAGGGTGAATTGCTGAGGGTAGAGCGATAATGGCAGAGTACTGCAACAAGAATACACTTTATCGTCTCGCTGCGCCTAAAGACGATGCGACTCTAAAACGTCTCCTGCATGAGAACCCTATGAAATCGTGGGTCAATATTTCCACGGAGCGTGAACCGTCTTATTTTGATGGTGCATCATTGATGGGGGAAACGTATGCTCTTATCGCCCATGATGCCATTGTTGAAGAGAATATTATCGGTATGTATTCGTGTTCATATCTGCCGGTTCATATTGACGGCAAAGCTGAAAGGATCGGATATCTTGGAGGATTACGTGTTGCCTCTGAATTTAGGCATAAAATCCACTATATCAAGCATGGATATGAAGCCATAAAGAAAATCGTCCCTTTACGTGCGACGGTGCCATTTTATTTTACAAGCATTGCCAGTGAAAACACTACAGCGCGTAGATTACTCGAAGCAAATATGAGCGGGATGCCCTGTTATTCGCCTGTAGGTGAGATGACAACAATGATTTTTTCGGTTCATCAAGGAAAAAATAGAGGAAAACTGGTTCAGGCCAGCTCAGAAGATATTTCAGATATTGTCTCTTATTACAATAAGAGAGCCTCATCCTACCAGTTATCCCCGTATTTGAGTGAGGAATGGCTGCAAAATACTGCCGGACTTCCAGGATTGGGTATCCGTGATTTTTGGCTATTGAGAGATAAAAAGGGAGTGCTACGTTGCTGTTTCGCTCTTTGGGATCAACGGGCGTTTAAACAGAGTGTTGTAAAAGGATATAAAGCACCGCTGAAGCATTTACGAATACTTTACAATGGGTATGCTCGAATGACGAAACGGGTGGAATTGCCTCAGGTTGGAAAAGCATTGGAACATCTTTATATTGCTTTTTTCGCTTGCGATACCGATGACACGGTTTTGGCCATCAACGTGCTCAAAGAAGCTGCTTATATAGCCCGTGCAAAAGGGGCGACAAGTTGTGTGATGGGGATATCCTCACACCATGTACTATTACCGATTCTAAAGCACACTCTTAAGCCTGAAATCTACCGAACGCAGATCGAGGTAGTAACGCTCAATGGAGATGATCAATACACGAATACCTCTGAGCAAATAATACAACCTGAAGTGGCACTTTTATGAAACTAAAACGCATAACGCTTATACGTCCAAACATGGGCGATTATCGCTCAAACGATGCATTGCCACCACTCTCTATCGCGATCTTGGCTGCACGTACCCCTAGCGATATTGAAATTCGCTTTTTTGACGATCGTATTGAAAGTATTCCTGAAGACGACACTCCTGATTTAGTGGCACTAAGTGTCGAAACGTTTACCGCACGCAGGGCATACGAAATAGCCAAAGGGTATCGAAGCAGGGGAGTGCCTGTCATAATGGGAGGATACCATCCGACACTAATGAGTGACGAGGTCCTTGAACATGCGGATGCCATTGTAATAGGTGATGCAGAAGAGTGCTGGGAAAAGTTACTGAATGATTTTAAAGAGGGAAATCTTCAACAGCGCTATAGTGGAGGCAATGGACACTCTTTGGATGATTATCGAATCAATCGCACTATCTTCAAGGGTAAAAAATATATTCCTGTAGAGTTGGTGCAATACAGTCGTGGATGCAGGTTTACCTGCGAATTTTGTTCGATTGATGCTTTTTATAAAAACAGCGTGCGGGTTCGACCGGTTCAAAACATTGTAGAAGAAATTGCCACTTTGGATAGAAAAAAGCTCCTTTTCTTTGTGGATGATAATCTTTTCAGCTCGAAAAAAGAGCTTTACGCACTCCTTGATGCCATCACACCCCTTAATCTCAGATGGTCATGTCAAATCAGTATCGATGCGGCACGGGATGATGCACTGCTGGACCGTTTGGCGGAATCGGGATGTATTTTTGTTCTCATCGGCTTTGAATCGCTCAGTGAGGAGAATCTAAAGCAGATGGGGAAAAGTTGGAACAAGGTGAGTGGTGATTACCTTGAAATTGTCAAAAAATTTCATAGAAGGGGGATGGCCGTTTATGGTACTTTTGTATTCGGTTATGATCAAGACACTCCCGAGCTCATCGAAAAAAGTTTGGCGTTTGCACTCGAAGCAAAACTGGAAATCGCCAATTTCAATCCGTTGACCCCGACTCCCGGATCAGCACTTTATGATCGGCTCAAGAGTGAAGGGCGGCTCATCCATGAACTGTGGTGGCAAGATTCATCGTATCGTTACGGTGACGCTATTTTTTCACCCAAAGCGATGAGCCATGATGAGTTTTCCGAAAAATGTTTCGAGGCTAAAAAACAGTTTTATTCATGGAATTCCATAGCATATCGGCTTTTACTCAGCGATACAAAATTTAACCTCTTCAGATTTGCTATGGTCGCATTAGCTAACATTGTATCGCGTAAAGAGGTGCTAAAAAAACATCATCGGCATCTGGGAAAATAGCATGAAAATAACCTTGATAAAACCAACCATCGGACGCCTTGAACATAGTCTTTATGTCGATGAGGGACGTATGGAGCCATTGATGCTCGGTGTACTTGCCGGACTCACTCCTGATGAACATGAGGTGGTTTTGCATGATGACCGCATGGAATCAATCCCCTATGATGAACCGACTGATTTGGTTGCTATCACCGTCGAGACCTATACAGCACGGCGCGCCTATGAGATCGCCTCAGAGTATCGCGAACGCGGTGTTCCTGTCATTATGGGGGGGATGCATGTTTCTTTGGTTCCCGAAGAGGTAGGGCAGTATGCCGACAGTATTTTTATTGGTGATGCAGAAACCTTATGGGCTCATGTTCTTGATGATGTTAAACACAATAAACTACAAAAGGTATATAAAGCTCCTCCCGGCATCGGTCAAATCGGAGGAGTGAAACCCAGACGGGATCTGTACAAAGGCAAAGGTTATCTCCCCATGTCGTTGATGCAATTCTCACGCGGTTGTCGTTATGAATGCAATTTTTGCGCAGTCAGCCGTTATTTTGATAAAAAACATTATATACGTTGTATCGATGAAGTATTAGAAGAGATTGCAGAGCAAGACCGAAAATTTATTTTCTTTGTAGATGACAATATTGCTTCCCATAAACACGCGCTCAAAGAGCTTTGCCAAGAGCTTATACCGATGAAGATAAACTGGATCAGTCAGGCAAGCTTGGATATTACTCAAGACAGGGAGATTATGAAATTGATGGCCGATAGCGGATGTATCGGTAATGTTATGGGTTTTGAATCGATTACGCCGGAGAGTTTAAAAGATGCAAAGAAAGTTTCGAATATTCGCGGATTTTCAAATTACGAACGTGAAATAGAAATACTGCGCGATCATGCCATGCAGACTTGGGCCGCATTTACTCTCGGATATGATAATGACACCTATGATTCAGTACTGGCGACGATGGAATTTGCCCGAAAAAACAAGTTTACATTTGCGGCATTTAATATTTTAATGCCGTATCCCAATACCCCTTTATACGAGCAGCTTGAACGCGAAAATCGACTCTTGTATGATGGAAAATGGTGGCTTCATCCCGAATATCGGTTTAATCAGGCAGCCTATATCCCTACTCGAATGACGTCTGATGAATTGACAAGGGCTTGTCATGAGGCACGAGAACAATTTAACAGCATCCCCTCATTACTGTACCGATTTTCCGATGTAAAAACCAATCTAAAATCTTTGTGGCGCGCTACAAATTTTCTCCGTTACGCACTCCTATTCCGAAAAGAGGTTTATAAAAAACATCATATGAAATTCGGACTTAAATGATGAATAAAAAATTCTTTACTTACTATCAATACATCGGACCAATTGTATTAACACCGCTCTCTTTTTGGCTCTGGTGGCATACCTATGATGGCAATATCACTCTGACGTTAATCGCATGGTTGATACCGGTGCTTTTTGCGTATATCGTTCCGGGAATCGGTACTAACGTACTTAACGTGTGGGAGTTTAACACCAAATATCGGTTGGGAAGGTTTAGACCCCATCATGGATTTGTGTTTGGAAGTGCAACATCTTCTTTGGCTTGGTTATGTCATACCCATATGGCAGTAAACATGGTTGACGTATTACAGACAGCATTTATTTTGGCTTCTGTATTGGGATTTTGGAACGTGATTTATGATATCAAGGCTATTAAAGCCGGTATCTTGGTTGTTTATAATCAACCTTGGGCAGATGGTAAAGATGCCGAAGCCATCACTATGGACTATGCGCCTATATTTTTTGCAGGATTTGGTTTAGTCTATGGGTTTGGGCTTGGGGTTGCAGAATTACTTTATGTGAAGGGATTTATGAATACGACTTTTTCAATACTATATATCATCTTTTTACTCGGGATATCTATAGCTATTCCTGTCATTCTTTACCGAAAACATTCATTACGTAAACATGGACATTATGGATGTAAGCCTATTAAAAAATAAAATAGATTTGCATAGCGTTTTATAAAGTGTTATGATGACGGCATAGAGAGTAGATATATTTTATATTCGTATCTCTCTATGAAATACAGATATAACATGATAAAACACCGTTAAATAGGGACTTTAATGACAATTAGGATTTATTACGAGGACACTGATGTCGGCGGTGTCGTCTACCACTCAAATTATCTAAATTTTTGCGAACGGGCGCGAAGTCAACTCTTTTTTGATGCGGGGCGTTCTCCGATTTTAGAGGGGGGACATTTCGTTGCCAAGCACATCGATGCCGATTATCTCAAAAGTGCCAAATTCGGGGATATTTTAGAGGTAGAAACGACATTAATCGAGATGAAGAATGCTTCATTCACATTTCTACAGGAAGTATTTAGAGGTGAAGAGAAGCTTTTTTCGATGAAAATTGTATTGGTTTATATTGATTTTACGGGGAAAATGATGAAAATTCCCTCGTCTGAGAAGGAATTTCTTGCCGCATTATAATAGCGGTTTGAGTTTCGGAGCCGATTTAGAAATGGCATCTGCAATTTCCTGATTTCCCTGCATCATGGCGATGTCCAAAGGGGTCATACCGTCTTTGCTCACGCTTTGACCGGAAGCACCGTTTTCAAGCAAGTAGAGTGCAATCGGAGTATAACCTTTCCAAGCGGCAAGATGCAAAGCGGTAGCACCGCCGGAATCTTGTGCATTGACATCCGCACCTTTAGAAATGAGATGTTTGACCGCATCAGCATTACCCACCCAGCACGCATACATCAATATAGTTTTATTATTATCTTCACGTGCACTATTCGCATCTTGGAGGGTTTTAACACGCTCATGAAATGCCACATTATCGTTTCGGTCGAGCAACCCGACCAAATCGAGTATATTAGCCCCCTCAAGGGAGAGAGTAAAAAGCAATAGAGTAATGAAAATACGATATTTCATCATTATTTCTTGAATTGCTCGATAAACTCTTCAATATCATCAAACAGTGCTTGAAGATCTTCTTCATGCTCAACCTCGTCGGCTAAAATCTGAGAGACGAGATCATAGGTGATAATATCTTTTTCACGGGTTATATCAAGGATATTTGAATAGACACCGATAGCGCACTGTTCCCCTTTTATCGCCTGTTCCAATACTTTGCGGACATCCGGCTCAGTCGGAGCCTCGTATCCGCAATTACTATTTGTCAGCCACTCGGCAGGGTGGAGGGCAGGAATTCCACCGAGCTGGATAATCCGATCCGCTACCATCGTCGCATGACGAAGCTCATCCGCAGCGTGTTGAGTGAGTTCAACGATAGCGGCATCTTTCATCAGACCTTTGACCACTTTTGCTTCAATAAAATATTGATAATAGGCAAGCCACTCATCACAATAGGCTTTGTTTAGCAATTCATAAACAGTCTGTGCTTCGATCCCTTTTAGGAGCGAAATCCCTCTTTTACCCATTTAAAACTCCTCATCTCTAGATACCTTAACTCTATCACTGATTCTCTTAAAGGAAAATAATTATCCGCAGTAAATAGCGAGTTCATTAGGGAGTAAAAGGGTTAACCCCTCATTTTTTGAAACGGAAATAACACCCTCGGATTTCAATTTTTTGATCATACGAGAGAGGGTCTCGGGGGTAATACCTATTAAGTGTGCAATTTCAATCCCTTTGAGACGTTTAAACGCTTGTGAATCTTCACGAATAAGGCGTGCAACTTTGGCCATAGCGTTGGGGGCACTGTGGCGTTGAAGCGAACGCTCCAATGCCGATATTTTTTGAGTTAACGAAGAGATGAGGGCAATGCTCAAAGAGGGATCGTTTTGTAAAAGATTCAAAAAAGGATCACGCGCAATTTTTAAAATCATTGCGGGTTGTAAAACTTCACACGATGCGGGATAGGGGACTTGTTTGAGAGTTGCGACTTCGGCAATCAAGGATGGGGCTTGAAAACGATGAATCAGCATCGTCTCGCTAGAAGCGGTTGATTTGTAAATAGAGACTTCACCCTCTATGAGAAAATGAAAATAGTCGCTCTTCTCCCCTTCATAAAATACAATCTCGCTTTCATTGTAGCGGCGAAGGATGCCGATATCCTCTATTTGTTTACGCTGATGAGGGGATAAGTGGCTAAATATCCCGACTCTATCGAGAGAGATCGCGTTAGCGTGAGGTGAGGGGTTCAAAACCATACTCTTTTGCACGGACTAATTCGACAGGATAGATCACCTGATTATTGATCAGACGCATCGTATAATCTCTAGGAGAATTATCCAATATTGAGACAAGATAATCGATCCCCACACTCGTCGTATATTGAATCCAATCAAACGTAATATCATTGTTCATCAGCGCATTCGATTCGTATATTCTAGCGGGAAATTCAACGAGGGAATTGGCAAGGATGATATTTTTACGATCGGCATATTGGGTCAGCGTCAGAAGGGCTGGGTCGATATTGATTTGGGTTGAGAGGATATTGCGCTCTTGTACACCCGTAAAGGTCATATGCGCAGTCAAAACAGCACTTTTAACCACCGGAATGTGGAGGATAACGCTCGATTTGTTAAATTTAGAGGGTTTGGCAAGATGGGAAATAATAGTATCCCCTTTGGTATCAACCGCATACGAAGCTACTTTTTTCTTTTCACTTTTATGGGCTAAAAAAACCTCTTCGGTTGTTACTTTTAACTGCGTCCCTACCGTGGAGCTGTCATAAAAAATAGCGATCGAATCAGACATATACGGCAGCAGTGCCTCAATCTGAGCCACATAATCGATCCCGCCGAAGGTAAAATTCTCTCCTGCCGATGGTAGATCGCGTTTATGCACAGTGGGAATGAAGATAGGCAATCGGGTATCCAAAGCAATCAAATTTTTAGCTCCGATGATGGTAAGCGGGGCGAGTATGGCATCGATATCATCGTGACGCACCTTTTCCAATCCCTCATTGAGCGAAGCGGATGACTCATCCATCATATCATACCGTTTGATTACGAAATTGCTATTTTTCAAGCTCAAAAGGGTCGCCATTGAAACGTTATACAGGGTTTGTGAATATTTACCGATCACTTTAGGGGAAGAGAGAATAGCAATTTTTATTGGTTCATCTGACTCAATCAGTGTTTGCGGCGAATCTACGACATCCGAATACTTTTGTATGATGAGTGTCCTAGCCTCTGCAACGAAGAACAGCAAAAAGAGAATAAAAACGACTCGGATACCCTTCATGACAGCTGTGCCTTAATGGTTTGCAGATCACGCATAGCCTCTTTTTTGAGTGAAGGGTTTCGAACCAAATACAAGGGGTGATACATAGGTACCAGCAAAGAGTCTCCGAACGTGATAATTTCTCCGCGCACACGCTCAAAATCGCCGTTGTCCCCACTCAGAAGATGATACGCATCAGGCCCCAATGTCACTATGATACGAGGTCGTATCAACTCGATTTGTTTGGATAAAAACGGTGCACAACTGCTACACTCGCTGGGAGAAGGATTTTGAAAACCAAAAGGTTTGCATTTGACTGCATGGGTAAAATAAATATTTTCTACATTTTTGTGAAGCACTTTCTCGATCATATCACGCAGCATCACACCCGATCTTCCGACATAATATTCGCCTTCTTCATCCTCAGCGGCTGAAACGTATCCATCAATGAACATCAACTCTGCACGTGCATCACCGTAGCCCACCATGCTTTGAGAGCGGGATTTGCTAAGATCACACAAATAACATTGAGATATACTTTCCCCCAATACACCGAGAGTATCGGGCAATGAGTATAAAGAGGTTTGGATATTGGGGGTAATCGGATCGACATAGGTATAACCCAGCGATTTTAAGCGGTAAAGATTTTCTAGCAGTGCGAGATTTTGAAAAGAGTCCACGGATTTCACTTCTTTGAATTTAAGAGAGTATAAATAAGAAGGGGTTAAAAGGAGATAAAGAAAAAGTATGAGGGGTTTTTCTAACGATAGAGTATATCTTCCGTCTCGATTCGGACATAAGGATTTTTTCGTGTTTCGGTCATAATTTGCTTTAATCGGTTTAAAACATTTTGATATGTTTTAGAGGGATCAAACGTATCCAATGCTACACAGCTGGTACTATTTTTGAAATGAATATCGAGATTATGAACGAGATTTTGAGAGGCTTTGAACGCATTGTCCTGCTCCGTGAATGAAAAGATAATAAAATAGTGATTTTCATCCAACTGCATTAACTGATCAGAAATTCGGACATAAGATGAGAGTTCTACAACACTCAAGGGCTTCTCATGGTAGAGAAGAGCAAAGGTTGCATTCACTTGAAATCGTTCATACGTGTAATACGTTTTTTTAACAAGCACATTGATGCGGTTTAAAATGTCATAGCCCATTTTTGCATTCTATCTTTAAAAATAATTTTACAATGATACCTTAAAAGAGTTGTTATTCTTATGTTACGGAGAGAAAATAGGTGAAGAGTTAAAGCCCAAAAAGGACTTTAATTATTTATTTACGAAACGGTTACGAACAGTGTCCGCCGCCGCAGCATTGTGAAGCTTCTTCTACTTCAACTTCGACTGGAGTTGATTCCCACACACCGTGTTTGGTGCAGTAGCCGTGAGCAACAAGGGTCAATTTTTTACCCATTGGAACGATGTTAAAAGTCACTTCCGCATGATTTTTTTCATTTCCGAGTGTACCGGGGACGAAATCAGCACGAGCAAGCAACGTCTCACCGTTGTAAAGTGCGATGTTCGCGATGAAATGATCGAAATCATCCGGATGAGAATATTCATTCCCCATTTTTACGGTAACAGCGAATTTCTCCCCTTTTTTAGCACTTGACGCACAGTGGATAAACGGAGAATGACGATCAATATAATCTTTTTTAGCTTCGCGATCTACAGTACTGATATCGACGTAACGATTGATGGTTGGCATGTTGGTTCCTTATGAAATTTAAGATGAATGGAGACATTGTACACATCAAAACTTTTAACTAGACCTAAATCGGATACTTTATCTCTTAATTAATTTTTTCCAAAGCAACCATCATCCAACAGCATTTTTTAACCATCTAAGCGGTAAAATCAGCCTTTAAATAATGATTGATGGATACGTGATTATGTTAAAACCTCTTTTGATTGAAATCGGTGTAGAAGAACTCCCTGCTGTCCCTTTGCTCAAAGAACTCTCTGAGATTGAAAAAAAATGGGTAGCGGTATTAGAAAAAAATGCCCTACTGGGTGAATTTGAATTTTATTACACGCCGCGCCGTTTGGTACTGTGGCACAGAGAATTTAAAACCTCTCAAGACGACCGCGAGGAAGAGTTCTTCGGAGCACCTGTGGAGATTGCGATCAAGGACGGAGTTCCTACCCCTGCGGCTTTGGGTTTTGCCAAAAAATGCGGTGTAGCGTTTGAGGAAATTATGCGCTCCGAAAAGGGTGGTAAAGAGGTTCTTTATTTCAGTAAAAATATTCCGGGTCGTTCAAGCACAGAGATATTGGGTGAAATGATTGATCAATGGATCAAAAGCCTTAACTTCGGTAAATCGATGCGCTGGGGATCAAGTCATGAGAGCTTTATCCGTCCGATCCGCTGGGTAAATGTCACACTTGGTGAAGCGTTGGTCGATATGGAACTCTTCGGTGTCCGCTCTTCTTCTGAGACGTATGTCCACCGTATCAGCCATTTCGAAGCGAAAAAAGTAAATTCTATCCATCACTATTTCGATTTACTGAAAGAGGGTTCGGTTGATCTGTACCCGCAGAGCCGCCGCGAATCCATCTTGGCAAATTTCGCTGCACTCGAACGTGAGAACGGCATCAAAATCGAAATTGACGAGGATTTGCTCGACGAAGTCGTCGCCATCACGGAACACCCGACACCGCTTTTGGGAAGTTTTGACGAGAGTTTCCTCGAACTCCCGCCTGAGGTTATCATCACCTCAATGAAAGAGCATCAACGCTATTTCCCTGTCTTCAAAGAGGGGAAACTGATCAATGCTTTTGTCGTGGTTTCCAATGCCCTTACCGATGATTTCAGCCATGTTATCGAGGGAAATCAGCGTGTTCTCCGTCCGCGTCTCTCCGATGCACTTTTCTTTTACCGTAACGATCTCAAAAAAGGTTTGAGTACGGCAGGGTTAGAAAAAGTTGTCTTTATGAACGGTTTGGGGACATTGGCCGAGAAAATCAAACGTGAAAAAGTGGTTGCTTCGACCATCGCAAATCTCATATATGATAATATTAATCCATCTGATTTGGATCGTGCAATGGAGTTGGCAAAAGCCGACTTAATGTCTGAAATGGTGTATGAATTTACCGAGCTTCAGGGACTTATGGGATACTACTACGCCCTAGCTCTCGGAGAATCCGCCGAAGTAGCCACAGCAATTAAAGAGCAGTATCTCCCTAGCGGTGAAGAGAGTGCATTGCCGAGTACGATGCTCAGCGCCATCGTTGCTATGTCGATGAAAATCGATACCCTCATCGGTATGTTCAGTATCGGTGAGATCCCTACGGGTTCACGCGATCCGTTCGCCCTTCGCCGTGCCGTAAACGGGATTATCAAAATCGCCGTAGCACACCAAATCCCCCTTAACTTCTCAACCTTGATCGATCAACTCTCAAATCTCTATCCGCAAGGAAAAGAGTACAAAAAGAACATTGAGACCTTTATCATCGAACGTCTCGCTGGTGCCTATGTCGGTGTTAATCCATCGATCATCCAATCGATCGTTGCCAAAGATGCTCACGTAGAGCTTGACGTCCTCGAAATCGACCGTAAAATTCTTGCCGTCTCATCTATCGCATCCTCCGAGTCGTTTATCGAAGCGTTCTCCACCTTTAAACGGGTCAGCAACATCCTCAAAGACGAAGCAATGGACAAAAGCTTCTGCGTCAACGAATCCCTCTTTGAAAACGACTCTGAGCGCCATCTACACTCTGCCGCAACCTCTGCGATCTCTGCAAACTACGAAACCCTCGAAGAGCGTTTGGATGCGTTGTTCGCCCTCAAAGCACCATTGGACAACTTCTTCGACAATGTTATGGTTAATGCCGAAGACTTGAGCGTCCGCGCCAACCGCAAAGCATTGGTCGGAATGATCTACGCCGAGATTTATTCGATTGCCGACATCAAAAATATCACTTTATGATGTCCTCATCATCGGTGCAGGGATAAACGGCTGTTGTAGTGCTTATACTCTCGCGCAATCAGGTTTAAAAGTCGCTCTGATCGATCAGGACGGTATCGCTTCGGGCGGTAGCGGTGCGGCAGGGGCATTTATCTCCCCAAAAATCTCAAAAGTGGGTGAACTCAAAGAGATTATGGGTGAAGCGCATTCCGAAGCTCTCAAATTTTACACAGCCCATTTTCCCAAATTTACCCTTGTAAAACCGCTTCTTCATATTGCCAATAACCCGAAAGAGGGTGAAAAAGTTGAATCCTTCAAGTATGAGACTCATCTAAAACACTCGAATATTCCCCATAAGATACAAACCTTCCTGAGCGATGAAGCGTTAAGCTCATCTTCTATTTATTTTGACATAGGTGCCGTCGTCGATGCACAAGGTGTCTGCACTGCTATGGCAGAGGGGATCGATTTTTATCCGATCAAGGTTGAAAAGCTAATTCACAACGACCATGTGTGGCAGGTCGATGAACTGAGAGCCAAACATCTCGTCCTCTCCATCGGTGCCTATCCGAAACTTCTCCCCATTGACTATGTCGGTTTACGGGGCATTTGGGGGCATCGAATCGATATAGAGACCTCCACACACATTCCATGCATACTCCATCACCATGTCTCGATCTCTCCGACAAACCAAGAGGGGATAGTTGCCATCGGAGCGACCCATGATGTCCATTACTCACCATTTTCCGGTGAGCCGTATGAGATAGAGCAGGGGAGAGCCATACTCCTTGAAAAAGCCTCCAAAACACTGCTACTCAATTCGATTAATGTCGTAAAAGACTATACAGGTTTACGCTCCGGTTCAAATGACTATCTTCCGATGCTGGGAAATTTGGTCGATGCTGCTGCAACATTAGAGAAATATCCCCATATTCGCCATGGACAATGGGTTGATCCAAACGAATATATCTATTATCCGAACCTGACAATGATTAACGGTTCTGGCGGATACGGCTTCGTCCTCGCACCCTATTTAGCTAAAAAGCTCAAAGAATATCTTGTGGATCATATTCCCCTCAATCCTATCCTTTCTCCGTCCCGTTTTTTTCCAAGATGGGCAAAAAAACATTAATTCTTCTTATTATTCACTAGCTATTACCTTATAATTAATTATAATAAAACAACCATAAATATTATATTTTATTACTTTAGTAATTTGTTTTTGATACAAATATTGTATAATGTTGCTTTTTATTTACAAAGGAGAAGAATGTTTGGTAAGGCAAAAATAGAGCTATTAACGAAACAAATAGAACTATTAACACTAGAAAATCAGCAATTAAAAATGACTCTGCAAAAGAGTGAAGAAGAAAACTCTATTTTAAAAGAACGCTCCTTAAGTGAAGAGAAACAAGCAAAAGAGTCCTCACTCAAAGAGGAGCTGATTGATCTATTATTGTCCGGTTGTACCAACAATATCCCGATTATTCAAAAAGATTTTTCCGGCAGTATCGATCAATTGCATCAGATGCAAGATCATTCCAAAAATTCATCCCTCGGTTCACGAGAAAGCATTTCAGCCATTTCTGAAAATCTACAAAAACTTATTATTTCAATCAACGAATCTACCGAAGGGGTTCAACGGCTCACAGGAGGCATTAATGATGTCTCCTCATTGATGATGCTTATTAACGATATTGCCGATCAAACCAATCTGTTGGCACTCAATGCCGCAATCGAAGCGGCACGTGCTGGAGAACACGGACGCGGGTTTGCCGTTGTTGCCGATGAAGTACGCAAACTCGCCGAGCGCACTCAAAAAGCGACCAAAGAGGTTGAAATCACCATTAATACCCTCAAACAAGAGTCCTCTAATATTCAAGAATCTTCTGAAACCATGACTTCCGTTGCCCATGAATCGGAAAGACTCACATCAAATTTCGAAGAGACTCTTAAAACGTTTGCAGAAGATGGGGAGATCATGGCAAGCTCTATCGATCATATGTTGGACAATACGTTTATCGGTTTAGTCAAACTCGATCATCTTCTCTTTAAAACCAATGCCTATATCACTATGCTTCATGAAAATGCTTCTGCCCATTTTTCCGACCATCATGAGTGTCGACTCGGAAAATGGTACGATAGTGGAATCGGTAAAGAGCGTTTTTCTCATACACCAAGTTTTAAAGCGATAGCGCAACCTCATTCCCAAGTCCATCACCATATTATCGATGCGGTAAAATGTCTCAAAACAGGGTTATGCAGTGAGTCAACAAAAATCATAAATGATTTTAAAGCGGCAGAGGCAGCTAGCAAAGAACTATTTACACTTCTCGATCGATTACCTGCAGAGCGGTAAAGTATGAGTAATACACCTGCTATTGAAATGTTTGATCCTATGGAAGCCATCATTAATAACACTGAAGCATTGGTGTATGTCATTGATTTGACTACCTATGAAATAGTGTATGCAAATGATCGGTGTAAAAATACATTCGGTGATGTCGAGGGAAAAGCATGCTATAGAGTGCTACAGCTTGGTCAAAATGGGCCTTGTGATTTTTGTCCGTTGCAACAACAGTCTGTAGATCCACTTTCACTTCCGATTGGAACTTCTTTTGAATGGGAAAATCAAAATACGATCAACAAGCACCATTATCTCTACACGGATCGTATCATTCGTTGGAAAAATGGTCAACTGGCTAAGGTACAAGTGGGAATCGATATTACCAGTCAAAAAAAATTAGAATCTGAGTTAAAAAATCTTACCCATTATGATACCCTGACTACCTTACCGAATCGTCTCCTCTTTACCGTCCATTTAAGCAATATGATTCATCAAGCCAATAGAAGCAAACACTATGCGGCTATTTTATTCATTGATTTGGATCATTTCAAAACGATCAACAATACTAAAGGTCATAGTATGGGTGATCTTGTGTTGGTAGAAGCGGCCAAACGTATTTTTAACATTGTTCGTCAATGCGATACGGTAGCACGTTTTGGGGGCGATGAGTTTGTTGTTTTAATCAATACCTCTAAAGAGGATAAAATTCAAGCAACTGCGGATGCTCAAGTCGTAGCAGAAAAAATTCTTACCGAGTTGGAAAAACCTTTTTATATTGATGATTATGACTTTAGAACATCGGCAAGTATCGGAATAGCAATGTTCATTGATACAGAGCATTCCATTGATGACTTGATGAAATATGCAGACAGTGCTATGCATAATGCAAAAGCAAATGGTCGAAATACATTCCGTTTTTTTGATCCTGTATTGCAAAAAATGATTGAAGAGAGAGCGCATATGATCAATCGTTTGCGTAAAGCCATTGAAAATAATTTTATGGCATTGCATTATCAAAATCAAATTTTAGTCAATCGCCATCAGCATGTCGTCGG
>DLUI01000102.1 GCA_002742695.1 Sulfuricurvum kujiense
ATAAAATCGAGGGCTTTTAATTGTGATTCGGAGAGGGTAATATTGACAGGTGGACGTTCGTGGTGAGCCACTTCGACGGGCTCATGGTGAATGGGATACGGCACAAAAAGATTCAGCGCTTCACCCAATGAACACCCATAATATTCTGCCATAAACTGCGCACTCTGAATTTGGGTGTCAGAATAAAACAGATCAAAAATTTCAACAATAGGTTGCGTACTAAAAAGAGGTTTTTCAACTTCGGAAATAACAACTCCCTCCGCCGACCGATTACTGAGAGTGAGTGCTACTTTACTGCCGATCGGCAGTGAACCGCTGTGATGATAGGTTAAGGATTCAAGGGGGGAACCCAAAAGGGAAATTTGGTAAAAAAACATATAATCCTCACATCCGCGAATACGGCATTATAACCGATTTACTCAGAGGTGATTAATTTGTTAGTAAGGCACATTCCGTATCATCTGCATCGTTCGCACAATCAAAACGTCCTGTCGTCGCATTATAGTCAAAGGTTACATCGGTACCCATTATTTGGAAATCATAAGCGTTAGCACCGCTTTTCATCCAATGCCCGTTACGATCTGCTGAAGTGATCCCATACATTAAGAGATTATTGTTATCAAATAATGTTTCCCCTTCTGTATTTTGATCAGCATCATCTAACGTAGCTATAAAATCCGTATCTCCTTGCAAAAGGCGCCCCTGACGTTCACTGACAATAGCTGCACGGATCGCTGAGACATCACTGCGCCCTTTGGCGATCTCCGCATCATCGCGGGTAGCAGCGAGACGCGGAATAGCGATTGCGGCCAAAATACCCAATACGACAATGACAAAAACCAATTCTATCATCGTAAATGCAAAACGTTTCATTTTTTAATCCTAATTGTCCTGAGTTCTACGATTGATTACCAATCCCATAAATCAAATCAATTTAAACAAGTGTATTGCCCGAAGGCAATACATAAACTACTAGCGCAATACTTGAGATCCGCCAAAAAGATGTGGACTTCCTGCGATCAAATCTGCAACTGCCGTATTAACACCTGCACATACAGGTAATGCTGCATCAGCACCCGCACCAACTGTAAGATTACCATCTATCAACGTTCCATTGATAGTAAATGTAATACAGCTGTTATTGTTATCATCAACAAAATGGATTACATCACCATCTGCCATCGCATGTGCACCACCTTCAAATGTTGCTACATTAGTAATATCTCTAAGATTTCCTGCCCATGTTCCCTGAGCCGTAAAACGTGCACCGAAATCCGTTACAGCCGTAGCTACATCCGATGACATACGAGAAATAGTCGCATCATCACGCGTTGCCGCAAGACGCGGAATAGCAACCGCTGCCAAAATACCCAAAATAACGATAACGAAGATCAACTCGATCATAGTAAAACCTGAACGTTTCATGGTTTACTCCTTGAAGTTTTTAATAGTGATTACGCTTGTAACCCTACTGTCATTATGAATGGGATTATCTTATAGTTTGATTAAACTCATAAACTATAAGAATGTGGCATAATTTTGACAAATTCAAGGAGAAGAAATGAAGATTGCCGTACCTGTAATGGATGAGAGTCTGAAAATGGCGGGGAATGCCGGACATACCCCTTATTTCGCCGTATTTAACCTCACCGGAGGAATGTTTAAAAGTTTTACGTTAGAGGGACTGCGTACCAATCCCAAAGCTGCAGGTGAAGATCATCATGACCACGACGAACACCATACATGCGATCATGACGCGGGAGATGTCGAACACATCAAAGCACACGATACGATGGCGGATACGATTGAAGACTGCGATTATCTCGTTGTGAAAATGGCGTGTAAAAATACGGCTAAGAGTATGAACAATGTCGGTGTAAAACTCCAAAAATACAATGGAACCGAAGCGCTGGCACCTAAAATATTAACGGAATTAGCAGCTCAGTTCAAATAAATCACCACTTTAATTCTCGTTTATAAATTGGAGGCGTATAATTCGCACCATAAATGGAGTGAAAGCTTCAAATCTTCATCTGGGTACAGTACGCAGATGAGTCCTAAAAGGTAAAACAACCCATGATTTCCGCAGAGATTGAGACGTTAGGCATAAAAAACAGTGGAAAGCTTTTCCATAACCTTAGCTTTGATGAGCTGATCGAGCACGAACTTAAAAACGGTGAGTGTAAACTTGCAAGTAACGGTGCGACAATGGTCGATACGGGTATTTTTACCGGTCGAAGCCCGAAAGATAAATATTTTGTCAATCAAGATCCTTCAAACAAATACATCGCATGGGGCGATGTCAACAAAAAAATCGATAAAGCGGTTTTTGATGAGCTCCTCGTTGTTGCCCGTGAACAACTCTCCGGAAAAGATCTCTACGTTACCGACGTCTTCTGCGGATCAAGCGCATCCAGTAAACGCGCTGTCCGTTTTGTCTCTGAAATCGCATGGCAAGCCCATTTCGTCAAAAATATGTTTATTCGCCCGAACGAATCGGAACTCGAAGCGTTCAAACCCTCTTTCACCGTACTCAACGCTTGTAAAGCGGTGAATGAAAAATGGGCACATCATGGGCTCAATTCCGAAGTATTTGTCCTCTTTGATGTCGAAGCCAATCTCTGTATTATAGGCGGCACATGGTATGGCGGAGAGATGAAAAAAGGGATTTTCTCCATGATGAACTACTGGTTGCCGCTCGAGGGGAAACTCTCTATGCACTGTTCAGCCAACGTCGGAGCCGCAGGTGATACCTGCTTGTTTTTCGGACTTAGCGGAACCGGCAAGACTACCCTCTCAACCGATCCAAAACGTGCCCTTATCGGTGATGACGAACATGGATGGGACGAAGAGGGTGTTTTCAACTTCGAAGGGGGATGCTATGCGAAAGTGATCAATCTCGATCCCTCAAGCGAACCTGAGATTCACAATGCCATCCGCCGCAACGCACTGTTAGAGAACGTCGTTTATGACGAAGACGGTATCGTCGATTATACCGACGGTTCTAAAACGGAAAATACCCGTGTCTCTTATCCGATTGAGCATATCGACAACCATCAGCCATCCCTTATGGCGGCTCATCCAAAAAATATTATTTTCCTCTCTGCCGATGCGTTCGGTGTATTGCCTCCAGTTAGCCGCCTCACCAAAGAGCAAGCGATGTACTACTTCCTCAGTGGTTATACCGCCAAAGTTGCCGGAACCGAGCGTGGCATCACTGAACCTGTTGCAACATTCAGCTCATGTTTCGGTGAAGCGTTCTTACCGCTTCATCCGACTGTTTATGCGAAACTTTTAGGTAAAAAGATCGATCAACACGGGGTTAACGTTTATCTTGTTAATACCGGATGGACCGGGGGCGGATACGGTGTCGGAAAACGGATGAGTATCAAAGATACCCGTGCTTGCATCAATGCTATTTTAGACGGAAGTATCAACCAAAGTGAGTTTGATACCACTAATACCTTTGGTTTCCATATCCCGAAAACACTCGGCTCTATCGATCCAGTTATCCTCAATCCTCGTAATGCATGGGCGGATCGCGATGCGTATCTCGTTCAGCGTGATAACTTGGCTGCTCTATTCATCAAAAATTTNNTACTTTTCTGTTTAGTCAGAAAAGTACCAAAAGATCATACTGCGATCCAAGAACGCTCATTCCTCTCGGCACTACTGCCAACGGAGCGGCTCTTTGGTTTGGATCACAGGGATTTTATAAAATAATCAGAAAATAGTTGAGTAGAAGAAGAGATAAAAGAAAAGCACGCAAGCGTGCGTGGGCTTACCGCCGAGGTAAACTCAGCGTTAGCGTAGCCAATCGGGACGCGTTCCGATTGGCGTTTAAACTAACATGAATATGTAGATTTAAATTCGAATGCAGTAGGACGAGCTTCGTCAGGCCATACTTGTGTTTCGAATTTGTAGTTTTGATATGTATCCAAGAATTCTGGAGTCATAACCGGTTGTAAGAAGTCGTTATCACGGATCAAAGCTTCCAATGCACCGCGTAATGTATGAGGCATTTGTGGAATACCTTTTTCACGGATTTCATTAAGAGTAAGTTCGAATAAATCTTCGTCCATCGGTCCAATCGGAACCATTTTGTTTTTGATACCGTCAAGTCCTGCAAGCAACATAGCCGTAAACGCAAGGTATGGGCATGAAGTAGAATCCGGGAAACGCATTTCGATACGTGTCGCTTTTTCACCCGCACCGTATGGAACACGGCACGATGCTGAACGGTTTTGGCTAGAGTACGTCAAAATTGACGGCGCTTCGAAACCAGGGATAAGACGTTTGTATGAGTTGGTTGATGGGTTTGTAAACGCTGCAACGGCTCGAGCGTGTGCAAAAATACCACCTACATAATGCAATGCTGTTTCAGACAAGTTGCTGTAACCGCCCTCTTTGTAGAATGTGTTTTTACCGTCTTTCCAAATTGATTGGTGAACGTGCATACCGTTACCGTTGTCTCCGTAAAGTGGTTTAGGCATAAACGTAACGGTTTTACCGTTAAGGTGCGCTACCATTTTGATAACATATTTAAGTTTTTGAACGTTGTCTGCCGCTTCTACAAGAGTTCCGAAAACGATACCGATTTCACCTTGACCTTGTGCAACTTCGTGGTGACCGAGAACAACTTCAAGACCTACTTGCTCTAGTGCCAACATCATCTCAGCACGAAGATCAACCATAGTATCGATAGGTGCTACCGGAAAGTAACCACCTTTTGTACGTGGGCGGTGACCTGTGTTGAAACCGTCTTTGAAATCTTTTGCATCATTCCATGCACCCTCTTCAGTGTCTACTTCATAGTATGAACAGTTTACTTCGTCACGGATTTTGACATCGTCGAATACGAAGAATTCATTTTCAGGTCCGAAATACGCAACATCACCTACACCTGCGTTTGCAAGGTGCTCAAGCGCTTTTTTAGCGATTGCACGAGGACATTTTTCGTATGCTTGTCCTTTGTAGATATCATAAACGTCACAAAATACGATAACGGTCGGATCAGCTGTGAACGGGTCCATAAACGCAGATTCAGCGTCTGGTTTAAGCAACATATCTGAACGATTAATTGGCTGCCAAGCATCGATAGATGAACCATCAAACGGAAGACCGCCTTCAAATTGACCCGCGTTTACCGCACTCATACGGTAACTAACGTGATGCCATGTCCCCTTCATATCGGTGAAACGAAAGTCAACGAATTGAACATCGTTCTCTTTACAAAAACTGAAAAACTCGTCGACGCTATTTACGAATTTACCCATGCAAATCTCCTGAAAATAATTAAAGTATCGCAGTATAGCAAAAGTTAACGTTATCTAAAATATTTTCCTTGATTAAAATTTAATCATTTCCCGATCCCGTCCTCGATAGAGGGCACATTTATCGTAACCGACCGAGCGTGCCAATGCTTCAGCCTGAGCACTGTAAAGCCCAACCTGATCAACGCAATGGGCATCTGAACCGAACGTTATCGGAATTTCCAATTCAGCTATCGATTCAAGCAAAAGGGGGGAAGGATACGCTTCTGCAACCGGTTTTCGATACCCTGAAACATTAATCTCAATAGACATATTAGCTTTTTTAATCGCCCTTAACGCCCCCTCTGCCAGCAATCGAATATCTTTTGTCGGTAAAAATTTGAAAACTTTGAGCAAATCTAAATGACCTACAATATCAAACGCTCCACTCAATGCCATCGCTTCAATCAGCCCAAAATAACGCCGATAGACATCATCAATATCTACCCCCTCGTAACGACCGATAAATTCGGGATTATCAAACCCCCAATCATCAATAAAATGGACGCTCCCTATCAAATAATCACACGGCCGACTCAAAACAGACTCATCCATATATCCCGGAAGATAATCGATTTCATACCCCAATAAAACAGTGATTTTATCTGCATAACATTCCGCAGCCTCTTTTACCCAAGACTCGTACAGTTCCATTTGATCGAAACCCATCCGATATTTTGGATCATAATGCATCGGAGCATGATCTGAAAATCCAAAAAACTGTGTGCCGCACACAATAGCGGCTTCCACATACTCCGCGACCGTTCCGGTAGCATGATTGCATAAAATTGTATGGTTGTGAAGATCGACTCTCATGAATGCACCCTAAGTAAAAATAATGGTTTTAATGTTATTATAGTGCAATTTTAAATCGTTGAGGATAGAGATCATGACGCAAGAAGAGTTAGATGCGCTAATGAATGGTGATATAGATTTGGACGTAGGATACGAAGAAGAGGAAAAAGAAAATTTAGCCGAAGCTCCTGTATCTGCGGATGAAACACTCAGCGACGAGCCTTACAATGAGATGGATCCTGATAAATACCGTGTTTCCGCAATGCACAGCTGGCCGCCGCCTCCACCGACGGATGATAATAAAATGGTACATCAACTGGACGATGTCACCAAAGAGAGCGAACAAAAAGCAACGGAGATATTTGACCTCATCGAAGGTATCAGCAATGAATTAGGCCAAGGTGAAAAAGATATCAAAGCTCTGAAAGCGATCATAGGGGGAAATATTACCCTTTTTACTACGTTGAGTGCAAAATTTCCACATGTGGATACTTTTAAGACCCAATTAGGTGAAAATGAAAAGGCTATGAAGAATCTCGAAGGGATTCTTGAAATGCTTCAAAACGGCGGCGACACCATTATGAACGTAATGGACATTATGCAATATCAAGATATTCACCGTCAAAAAATCGAGCGGGTTATCAACGTAATGCGTGCCCTCTCAACCTATATGAATCATCTCTTTGCCGGAAAAATCGACGATAGCAAACGGGTTAGCTCTGCCGTCCACCTCCCTGGAGACAGCACGACTGAAGATGTTGTCAACAGCGATGATATTGAGGCATTATTAGCTTCATTTGGGAAAAAATAAATAAAGAAAACGATACAATTCGCCCACTTATGTTGTAAAGAGAGTCGTATTGAAAAAAGTGGAGCTTCTTTCCCCTGCAGGGAATTTAGAAAAACTAAAAATTGCCATTGACTTCGGTGCCGATGCTGTATATGGGGGAGTGAGCCATTTTTCGCTCCGCATACGCTCCGGCAAAGAGTTCGATTTGGAAAGCTTCAAAGAGGGGATTGACTACGCCCACGCGCGGGGACGTAAAGTCTATGTCACCATCAACGGTTTCCCCTTTAACTCCCAGTTAAAACTTCTCAAAGAGCATATCGCCACCATGGCTTCATTAGAGCCGGACGCTTTTATCGTGGCAACACCGGGTGTCCTTAAACTCGCTCACCAAATTGCCCCCCATATTCCACTGCATCTCTCGACGCAAGCCAATGTTATGAACGTCCTCGATGCACAGGTCTATTACGACATGGGAGCGCGCCGTATTATCGCCGCACGGGAAATTTCACTGAAAGATTTAAAGCAAATCAAAGAAGAACTCCCCGATTTGGAGATCGAAGTGTTTGTCCACGGCTCCATGTGTTTTGCCTACAGCGGAAGATGTCTCATCTCAACGCTTCAAAGCGGCCGGGTTCCGAACCGTGGCAGTTGTGCCAACGATTGCCGTTTTCCCTATGAGATGTATGCCGCCAACCCCGAAACAGGTACTCTTTTCAAGTTGGTCGAAGATGAGGGAATCGGCACCTACATTATGAATTCGAAAGATCTTAATCTAGCAAGTCATATTCAAGAGATACTGGACGCAGGATGTATCGACTCACTTAAAATCGAAGGGCGCACCAAAGCCCCTTATTATGCCGCTATTACCGCAAAAGTATACCGCCGTGCCATCGATGATTATTACGCGGGGGAAAGTGATCCTGAACGTTATCAAAAAGAGTTAAATACGATGCAAAATCGCGGCTTTACCGATGCCTATCTGATCAACCGCCCTTTTGAAAAACACGACACCCAAAATCTCGATTACTCGATGATGATGGGAACCCATCAGGTAAGCGGTATCGTCGATGAATCAGGCGATTTTTTCGAATGCAAATATAAAACATTCCCTAATGACGTTATGGAAATTGTTGCTCCATCCAATGCAACTATTGAAGCGGTTGATAATGAAATCGGTACAATTGAAATGAAAGATTCTCAATGGACGATCTCATTTAAACAACTGCTCGCAGAAAATGGAAAAGTATGGGATCAAGTACACAGCGGAAATCTCAACCGCTTTAAACTCCCCGCATCATTGCCTCCGTTCACTTTTTTCCGTATCCCAGCTTCTGAAGATATGGGAACCATCACCAAATGTTAATTTTAAAATCTAAGGAGTCAATTCAATGAAGTTCGTATCAATTATTATGGGAAGTAAAAGCGACTTTGACGTTATGCAGTCATGTTCGCAAACCCTCGAAGAGTTCGGTGTACAGTATGAACTCATCATCTCATCGGCGCACCGAAGTCCTGAACGTACCAAAGACTACATTGTCAAAGCGGAAGCCAAAGGGGCGCAGGTTTTTATTGCAGCAGCCGGTATGGCAGCACATTTGGCGGGTGTTTTAGCCTCCAAAACCATCAAACCTATCATCGGTGTACCAATGAGTGCATCAGCGCTCAGCGGAATCGATGCACTTCTCTCTACTGTCCAAATGCCTGCCGGAATGCCGGTAGCAACAGTTGCCATCGGAAAAGCGGGTGCGATCAATTCGGCCTATCTCGCTATGCAGATATTAGCGCTAGAGAATGAAGAGTTACGGATGAAACTCCAAGAAGATCGTATCGCCAAAGCGAAAAAAGTGGAAATGGATTCCTTGGAAATCGAAACCATTTTATAATCAGGTACGCATTTTGCTATAGTATTTAAAATTTGAAGGCGGTGAAGTATGCAAGGGTGGATGAGTATCGATGACTACGCGCAAATGACAAATATGGAGCGTAGTGATGTTGAAGCCTTAATAGTACGCGGCAAACTCACTACCCTTATCGAAGACGGAGAGGTAATCATCGACCCGGGTCAAGGGATGGAGGGGCTTGTCCCTGCAACGATGCAGGAACTTAGTGCCTCTCATGCAGATATTACCTTGGGTGCTAGTTTTGTTGAAAAAACCATCGGCACCATAATCAACCTTCATGAAAAAGTCCTCGTCGCCAAAGAGGAGACGATCGAATCGATCAAAAATGAGAATGAATTTCTCAAAGATGCCCTCTCCTCTCTTCAAGAACTCTACGAAGAGGATCGCAATACCATTGCCACCCTCACCGAACAGCTCAAACTCTCTCAGCAGGAAGTAGAGTTTATGCGCCGTAAGTATAAATTGATGTGGGGAAAAGTCATTGACGATCACGCCGCTCAATGACGATACAACCGGAATGTATTAGCTGCATTGCGGCTCAAAGTAAACGTGTTTGCGAAGCAATTTACGCCGATGAAACACTGACTGAAAAAATAATCAGCTACGTTGAAACGGCTCTTAAAGAGGCCGATTTCACCCTTTCACCTCCCGTCATCGCGGCACCGCTATATGAGCAAATGGCTATTCTCGCCCAAACCGATGATTTATACGAAGAACAAAAACAGCACGCCTCAGCGCAGGCAAAAAGCTATCTTAGCTTTTTAGAGGAAACGATCCGAAACAGTGATGACCCGCTCATCGCCATTCTCAAAACCGCCGTAGTGGGAAATGTGATCGATCTCGCCGCCGAAGTGAGTTTTGATCTGCATGACGCGATTATGTCGGTCTTTAATACGCCGTTTTCCCACGATGATACCGAAACACTGCGCGCTTCTCTCACACACGCTAGAACACTCCTTTATATCGGAGACAATGCGGGAGAACACATCTTTGATGCGCTGAGTATCCAATTCCTCCAAAAACTCTATCCTCAACTATCGATTACCTATATGGTACGGGGAAATCCGATTATAAACGATGTTACGATGAAAGAAGCACAGGAAGCGGGAATAGAGAAGATATGTACTGTAATAGACAGCGGTGTTCCGACTCCCGGATTTGTCTACAATTTCGCATCCCATGAAGCTCAAGAACTTTTTGACAGTGCAGATCTGATTATCGCTAAAGGGATGGGGAATTATGAGTGCATGACTCCACAACAACGGCACACTATCTGTTTTTTACTCAAAGTAAAATGTTCGGTCGTTGCCGCTTCGCTCGATCGCAAGATAGGCGATATTATCTGTAAGCTCTCTTAAGCCACACAGATCCGATTTCTCCCCTCTTCTTTCGCACGGTACAAGGCACTGTCCGCACGCCCTACCACATCTTCAATCCGATCCCCTTCACGGCTTTCACTGATTCCGAAACTGCATGTCAGTGTATGAATATGGGGGAAATTGTAGTTTTCAATGATCAATTGAATTTTTTCTGCCAACTGTTTTCCCCCTTCCAGATCGGTTTCAGGACAAAGTATCATAAACTCTTCCCCTCCCCACCGTCCGAGTGTATCAATGGAGCGAATGTTGTCACGGAGCAATTGGGCAAGTGCAACCAATGTTTTATCTCCTGCCAAATGACCATACGTATCATTCACCCGTTTAAAATAATCCAAATCAAGAATGATGACCGAAAACGTCCGCCCGATACGTTCATAAAACTGATGATATTCAAGTAACTTTTCATCGAGACGGATACGGTTCGCCAAACCTGTCAAAGGATCAGTAGTCGCCATTTTTAAAAGTTGTTGATGGTATTTCCCCATTTCAAACTGTCGATAGATAAAAATTGAGATAATAAAAAATGCTATCAGAGCGACAATATAGCCCCACGTGTAATCCACACCATCCTCATACGTTATCGCAATGTAGCGATTCAAAATTCTTTGCCGCTCCGCAACTGTAATCGAATCAATCGCTTTATCTATAATGGTTTTAAGTTCAGGATAATCATTTCGTATCATCATCCGAACGTCAAAATTAAACTCGGTGGTTCCCGAAATTTTAAGATTGAGCTGGTTATCGGCATTGATAAGATAGGCAACCACCGGAAGGATATCGATCACGGCATCAACACGTCCCGAGCTAAGCAGTTTAAGCCCTTCACGAGTGTCTTCAACCCCTACAATCGTGATATTCGGATATTTTGCAGCGATTGATTCTGCGACACTATGTCCTTGGGCAATCGCAATCTTTTTGCCATCCAGGGCCTTGAGCCCCGGGATAAAATCTATTGTTTTCCCCGTAACGATTACATTCGCAAATGTGGCATACGGTTTCGAAAAAATGGCATAGGGCTCTTTATCTTTAGAAATAGATGTCCCTAAGGTAACATCAGCGGTTTTCGTTTTAATCGCTTCTAGTATGCCAGATAGCGTGGGTGAGGGGATAAATGACGTCTGCATCCCTGTTCGCTCAACAATCAGTTTCCAGAAATCGACCGCTATCCCCTCAAGCTCCGGAGGGTTACGCTCAGAGAGAAAATTAAAAGGAGCCCACGTCACTGTAGAGGTATAACGGATCGTGTTCATATGTAAAAAAGAGCGCTCATCCACACTCATCATCACCGATTGACGAGCGGCATCATCATAGACAAGTCCGTCTAGCCGTTTTTCATTTTGCTCAATTCCCATCACTTTGTAAATATCTGAAATACGACGAAATTTATCAACCGTTATCGATCCCAGCGGCTGATCCCCCCGATAAGCCAATGTTTTAAGAACCTCTCCCTCATAGATAAGAGAGTTCAACGATTTATTTTGTCCGTTATAGTGTTTTCGTATAAGCTGTGCCGTTTCGGGAATATTGGCAAAGGCGTATTCCCATCCTTTTAGAGTTGCATCGACAAAAGCACGTACCCTCTTAGGGTTATTTCGCACTTCCGTCTCCGAAGTAAAGAGAATATCGCTGTAAAAATCAAAACCGTACGCTTCAGGGCTGATGGCGTTGGTCTCGATCCCTTTTTCTTTGAGAACAAACGGCTCATTTGAGATGTAGCATGCCATAACATCGGTTTTTCCGTTGGCAATATCGATTGGGTTATAGCTATGTTCTAGAACTTTTATTTGATCCAGTCGAATCCCTTGCGAATTCAGCATCGCACGAACCGAAATCGTATCTTGGAAATCTGAGGTCATCATCACCCGCTTCCCGATCAAATCCTGTGGTGTTTTGATATCTGCCGATTTTTGGGATAGGAGAACAAAAGGGGAACTTTGAAATATTGCAGACAAAGCAACAACATTTTTCCCCGCCATCCGATCATTCAGCAAGGAAGATCGCCCTATTCCGTACGTACTCCGCCCTGCCATCACTTCATCGACCGAGAGTTTTTTAGGATCAAATTTTTGGAGAGTAACCTCTAATCCGGCATCCCGATAAAACCCTTTCTCTTTGGCGACATAATATCCCGCAAATTGAAACTGATCCGCCCACTGCAACTGCACTGAAACCTTTTCAATCGGCTGCTGTGCGTAAAGGGCTGCAAAGCAGAAAAACAACAAAAATAAATACTGCTTCATTATATCCCTCTAATTCTTGTTCTCATAATAGGGAGAATTGCTTTAAAAAACCCTTTGAGTATGGGTTTTTGGTATAATGACGCAATTTATTTAATGGGATTGTTATGATTACGTTCGGGGATATGCTTTTAAAACTTCAACAATTTTGGAATGATCAAGGGTGTGCGATTGTTCAGCCCTATGATATTGCGGCAGGTGCGGGAACGTTTCACCCAGCCACCTTTTTACGTTCACTCGACTCACAGCCGTGGTCGGTAGCCTACGTCGCCCCTAGCCGCCGCCCGACAGACGGGCGATACGGTGAAAATCCGAACCGATTGGGAAGTTACTATCAATTTCAAGTTCTCATCAAACCTTCGCCTGAAAATATCCAAGAGCTCTATCTTAAAAGTTTAGAGTATCTCGGACTTAACCTTAAAGACCACGATATCCGTTTCGTTGAGGACAACTGGGAATCACCGACACTCGGTGCTTGGGGGCTGGGATGGGAAGTATGGCTCAATGGTATGGAAGTGACCCAATTCACCTATTTTCAGCAAGTAGGCGGGGTAGCGTGTGATCCCGTTGCCGTTGAGATCACCTACGGGACAGAGCGTCTAGCGATGTATCTGCAAGGGGTCGATACGGTATTTGATATCGTATGGAGTGAGAATAAATTCGGCAAGACTCTCTACCGTGATATCCATAAAGAGGGTGAAATCGAATTTAGCAAATACAACTTTGAAATTGCCGATACGGCCATGCTCTTCGCCGAATTTGAAGCCAAAGCGGCCGAGTGCAAACGGTGTCTTGATGCAGAGCTTCCCCTCCCTGCGTATGATCTGTGTATGATGGCGTCTCATACATTTAATACCCTCGATGCGCGCAAAGCGATCTCGGTAACAGAACGTGCCAACTACATCCTCAAAATCCGCGAACTCGCCAAAGGGTGTGCGGAGCTTTATAAAGCACAAGAGGAAGAACGGAACCTCCGCGTAAAAGCCTAATGCAAACCCTCATCGGTCAAATCGATCGAATTATCTACCAAAACAACGGTTTCTTTATCGCCGCTCTTAAAAGCGGGGACAAAATTAGCGCCCACTACTATGAAAGCGACGTCGATCACCTCAAAGACGCCGCGGTCACCCTTAAAGGCTCATGGGAAGAGCATCGTCAACACGGACGAACCTTTAAAGCCCAGAGCCTCATCGTCAACCAAAACGAACTCTTCTTTTTTCTCAACCGCGTCGTTAAAGGATTTACCAAAAAACTGACCGCCGAACTCATTGAAAAATATGGAACGGAAGAACTCATTAATATTCTGGATAATGATATCGAGCGATTACTGGAAGTAAAGGGGATGAACGAAAAACGGCTCCTCAAACTCTCCAACGGATGGAAACAGTTTCGTTCCATGCGACAACTCGGAGAGTTTTTAGCTCCGCTAGGGGTTACCCCCGCTTTGCTACGCCTTATTGCAGGGGCTTTAAGAGAGCTCAAAGATCCGATCGAAGCGATCAAACACAATCCTTACGGCTTGATGCGGATCAACGGGATCGGATTTAAAAAGGCCGATGAAATCGCTTTAAACATGGGAATCCGACGTGATGATGATCGTCGTATCCAAGCGGCGATGGAGTACACCTTGAGCGAATATTGCGATTCCGAGGGGAACAGCTGTATTGAGCGTCGCGCTCTGTTTGCAAAACTCGATCAACTCTTGGCTCTGGGAGCGGATGATCGATATGACGAGGCTCTTGAAGATCGTCTAAGGGAAGGGAGTATTACCCTCCTCCCCAGCACCAAACTCTCCCCTACCCGTATTTATGAAGCCGAGACCCTGCTGATTAGCGAATTCAAACGTCGGGGAAAAAGGTCCCATGAACCTCTCACTGATAATTTGGAAGCTTTTTGTGAAACCCATTCGCTGAAGTTGGGAGAGCAGCAGTATGCGGCGCTGGAGTTGATTAACAAAGGATGCGGTCTTATTTTTCTCGTAGGGTATGCCGGTACGGGAAAAAGCACGACCGCCAAAGCCCTCCTCGATCTTTTAGCCACTCGTCATGAACCGAGCCTTATTATGACGTGTGCTCTGAGCGGGATTGCGTCTCAGCGAATACGCGAACGTAGCGGCTATCAAAGTGCCACGATCCAAAGTTTACTGGTACGGTTTGAATCGTACGACACTATGCCGTATAAGGTGATCTTGATCGATGAAGCCTCTATGATCAATTCTCTCCTCTTTGCCAGATTGATGGCAAAAGTCGAGCGCGATGCCACCGTTATTATCGTCGGAGATGACGCCCAGCTCCCCCCTATAGGTGCAGGAAGCCCGCTGAGTGATGCGATTGCCCTAAATCTCGCCCCGACGATTATGCTGACCCAGATTTATCGTCAAAGTCCCGATCAGGCTATCGCCTTGATCGCTAACGATATTCGTCGAGGGATCATTCCTCAGTATCAAGAAAGCTATGAGGATTTTACTTTTCATGCGGTGGAGATTCCCAATCGACACGCTCTGAAAAACGTCCTTAGTGCGAATGAGTTTGAAGAGGTACTTAAAACCCATGCGCACAATACCCTCGCCGCTGTTGCTTCCGTGACACTCGAATATCTCCCCGAATCTCGTAAAAAGCTTCATGCTAAAGAGATCCGTGAATACCTCAGTGCTTTTCAGGTGATCTCCCCGATGCGTGCCAATGCTTTAGGTGTCGATAATCTCAATATTCTTTTACAAGAGTATTTTAATCCCAACCCCAAAAAATTGGTCAAAACATTTAAAGGGGAGTTTCGTCTAATGGATAAAGTGGTTCACACTAAAAATGAGAATCTCCCATCAACCACCCCCGAAGAGTTTAAAGAGTCGTGTGATCCGAGTGAGCGGCGAATTTTCAATGGAATGTGCGGACTCATTTTTCGCCTTGATGAAGAGGATGAGCTCTGTTATGTCTATTATCCGAATGAAGAGCTTATTGTCCATTATAAATATGATCAAATCAGTGATTACCTCAGCCTCTCTTATGCACTGAGCGTCCATAAAGTGCAAGGGATGGAGTACGAGCGGGTTGTAATGATTATGAGTTTTTCACACCATATAATGCTCAATACCAAACTCCTCTATACCGCTCTGACTCGGGCGAAAAAACATTGTATCGTCGTAGGGGAATCGGGGGCATTTGAATCGGCGTGCCGACGGTTGGAACACTCCAGACGTTTCACCGTTATGCAAGAGCTTGAGTTAACTAAATGATAAAAATTTTCCTTTAGCTAACTTGTGCTACAATTTCCGTTCTAATCCATAAACAACAAGGATTCACAATGAAAGCATTAATGATCTCCGCACTCCTCGCTTCAAGCGTTATGGGGGCTTCACTTGCAGATGAGGCGAAAACAGCCGGTTTAAAACCGATTCCATCTAACGCAAAAGCACTCGAAAAGCTCATCTCCAACCCTAAAAATCCGACCACTGCGGCTAAAGTAGAACTGGGGAAAATGCTCTATTTTGAACCACGCCTCTCTAAAAGCGGTTTGATTAGCTGTAATACCTGTCATAACCTCGCTACCGGTGGAACCGATGGGATGGCTTCAGCTATCGGACATAAATGGACCTCTAATCCGCACCATTTAAGCTCTCCTACGGTCTACAACGCCGTATTCTACAGCCAACAATTTTGGGATGGACGTTCTCCTCACCTCGAAAACCAAGCCCAAGGACCGATCCAAGCAGGACCTGAAATGGCAGCTCCGAAAGAGTTCGTAGAGGGTGTTGTTAACTCTATCCCTGCTTACGTCAACGCCTTCAAAAAAGCATACGGCAAAGATGTCAAAGTAACCTTTGAAAAAGTGGCCGATACGATTGCCGTATTCGAGCGTACTCTCGTTACCCCATCACGCTACGATGCATTCTTGAACGGAAACAAAAAAGCGCTTACCTCCGCAGAGCAAAAAGGGCTTAAAACCTTTATCGATAAAGGGTGTGCTACGTGTCATAATGATATCGCACTCGGTGGAACGATGCAGGCATTCGGTGCCGTTGCTCCGTATAAATATATGAATGTGGGTGATTTTAAAGGGGATAAAAACGGTATGGTACGTGTACCGACACTCCGTAACGTCACCGAAACGGCTCCCTATTTCCACAATGGCCAAATGGCAACCCTTAGCGAAGCGATCAAAGAGATGGGGCGTATCCAACTCGGTGTTGATTTGAATGACAAAGAGACGGAAGAGATCGAAACGTTCCTAAAAGCGTTAGAAGGTAAAAAACCGACGGTTATCTATCCGATGCTTCCGGCTTCTACCGCTAAAACACCTAAAGTAGACGTTGTTAATAATTAAAAAAATCTACTCACAGTCGATACCGGGAAATTCTTCCCGGTATTTTCCACATTCACTCTTCATTATCTGTAAAATCTGAGGCTTTTTTACGGGGTCTAACCAGTTTAGAAATTCTATCAGTGGTGCTTCATCCATAGCCGTACATCCCGATGTAGGACGTTTATCACTTTGGTTGAGATGGATAAAGATACACGAACCACGCCCCTTTACTCCCGAATCGTTGTACCCTATCACCGCTCCGTAGCGATAGACTCCATCAGGACGTCGCATTATCTCATAGCTGAGAGGGAGAGAGCTTTTTTCATAAATTCGGAGTATTTTATTGTAACGTGAATCATTGATATCATCCACACAATAGAGATTTTCATCTGCATGCCAGTAGGGAAGCTTGAACGTCGTATTCTGATCGTAACCGAACGTTGAGGTTATCGGGAATACTCCTGCGGGTGAACGTCCATCTCCCTCATTTTTCAGAGGCTCTTTAAATGCACTATATCCTAAACCGCTTCGACCCAACGTAACGGGGACTTTATCACCGATTTTTACCCATTGATCGTGCCGCTCATACCGCTGCATCGATCCTTTTGTCGCATTGAGTTCCGGCGAAAGTACCACCACTAATTGCTGTGAAGCAAACGCGATAGAGAGTGTGGATGAAAGGAAAAGGGGCAAAGTTATTTTCAACATCTCATTTCTCTTAGTTTATTTTAAAGTTAGGTAGTATAGCATATTGAAAATAGCAAGAGTGAGGCAATAATGGCAATAACGGTTCGTAAAGCAACGGAGGCGGATATTGACATTATTGCCCAAGCATTGCTGGAGAGTTCACGAGGAGGAAAGAAGATCGGTTTGTTCGATTTGGTTTTCAACACCTCTGAGAATGAAGCTCTGTTAAATAATCTAAAACGCTTAGCCCTCACAACTACCAAAAGCTATTGCCATTTCTCTAATTTTTTTATTGCCCTCTCAGATGGAACGATTGCCGGAACCATTTGCGGCTATGAACCCCGTATAGCAACCCATGAAATTTTTTCCAAAGCACTCGAAGAGATCGGATTTGATGAAACCTACCATGAACGTATTGCCGCCTATCTGCTCTGTGAAGCTGATGTGGATAACAAAACGTTTGTATTGGATTTTATGCTGGTCAAACCTGAATTTAAAAGTATCGACGTCTACAAAGAGCTGATCGGAAAAAGTATGCTCACTGCACGGCTCAAAGGGTATCGTAAAGTTCAAACCTCTGTCGAAATAGGGTTGGTGGAGAATGAACTTATTTACAAAAAGCTGGGTTTTAATGTTATCGATGAAAAACGGAGCGAATATTATAAAGAACAATTTGATTGTGCCGGTATTATGCGCCTTCAAATGATTTTATAAGGATCTTCTATCGAATATGGAATTTTAGGGTTACTCCCGCCCCTCATAGCTATTCTCCTCGCCCTCTTTAGCCGTTCCGTTTTTATCGCGTTAGCCATGGCGGTCATTATCGGTGAGTTCATCATTGCCGATTTTCACCCTCTTAATACTCTTACTCTCATACTGGAACGCTTTAGTGCCCTGCTGAGTGAAGGGTGGGTACTCAAAACCCTCGCATTTGCCATTATGGTAGGCTCCGTCATGACCCTCATCGAGCGAAGTGGAGGTGTGGGCGCTCTTGTCCATGAGCTTAGCGTGAAACGTTCACTTGTAAGGAGCAAGCGTGGTGCGCTTCTCCCCAGTTTTATTGTCGGTATTGTTATCTTTATTGAATCCTCTATTACCTCTTTAGTAGCCGGCGCGGTTGGAAAACCTTTGTGTGACCGCTATGGCATCAGTCGTGCGAAACTTGCCTTTGTCTGTGATTCTACCTCTGCACCGGTCTGCTCTATCATCACAATCAACGGATGGGGGGCATTGTTACTCGGTCTTATCGGAGGGCAGATTGGAGCAGGTCTCATCGCAGGGGAAGAGGGAGCATGGCTACTCAGTGCCATCGCTTACAACTTCTATGCCTATATCGCTCTGGTCGTTACGTTTGCCGTCATCTGGTACGAAATTGATATAGGGCCTATGCGTCATGCTCTACTGGGCGAAGAGACAACTATATACAAAGAAAACAATAGAAATATTGGTCTATTTTTATGGCCCATTCTCTGGATGGTCGGGGGAGTAGTCGGCTTTATGCTCTTAACCGGAGGCGGAAATATCCTCAAAGGCTCCGGATCAAGTTCTATTTTTTATGCCCTCGCTCTCACGCTAGCACTAATGTGGATCTATTATCGATTCACAGCTACTATGAGCAATAGAGAATTTTTCGATGCAACCTTCATTGGAGCCAAAGCACTCACACCGATAGCTTTGATCTTACTCTTTGCTTTTGCAATCGGCGGGGTGAGTTCAGACATGGAGGTTGGTCACTATCTCGCCTCGTTTATCGGTGATTATCTCCCATCAAAATATCTGGCGGGAGCCATTTTTATCTTAGCCGCCATTATCGCCTTTGCCACGGGAACGAGTTGGGGGACATTTAGCATTATGCTCCCCATCGCCATTCCTCTCGCAGTAGGTCTTGATGCTCCGGTAGCCCTCGCTATGGGTGCCGTCATCTCAGGAGGCGTTTTCGGTGATCACTGCTCCCCCATCTCCGACACCACGATCATCTCCTCTATGGCAAGCGGATGCGATGTTGGGGAACATGTTCGGACACAACTCCCGTATGCATTAATCTCGGCTTTTTTAGCGTTTCTTCTCTTTATCGCTGTTGGAATCCTTCTCACATGACAAAAGCTTCCCTCCTTTTACTCGAAGATGATCCGAACCTCTCGGAGAGTGTCAGCGAATACCTTGAGGGGTGCGGCTATAGCGTTACGTGTGTCTATGATGCCTCAGCAGCGGAAGATATCCTCTACGAGCAAAAGTTCGACCTACTCCTCCTCGATGTAAACGTTCCGAACGGGAACGGATTTTCGTTACTCAAAGCAAGCCGAAAAGGGGGAAATGTCACCCCCGCTATTTTTATCACCTCACGTAATGCTATGAGTGATGTCGAGGAGGGGTTTGAAAGTGGCGGAGATGATTACATCCGCAAACCCTTCGCCCTCAAAGAGCTGCTTCTGCGGATTCAAACCATTCTAAAACGAAATTTCTTCCATAATCCGACCGATGTTTTGACACTCGCAGAGGGGGTGACCTACGATAGTGACAATCAGGTACTCCTCCTAAACGGAGAAACGCAACATCTTCAACTCAAAGAGCATAAGCTCCTCAAACTCTTTATCCAACACCGTGGTCAGCTCCTCTCTCATGAAATGATTTTGGAGCATCTGTGGGATTATGATGAAATACCTAGTGATGGAAGTTTGCGTACCTACATCAAAACGCTCCGCAAACTCCTCGGAAAGGATTCCATTGTCAGCCACAAGCGCCTCGGGTATCAGTTTCGCTAAATACCGAACACTACGAAGTTTTTTAGCCCTCTATGCTGTGATGAGCATTCTCATCTTGGCACTAATGGCAACCCTCTATTACGAATCACTGAAAGCCCAAATGCTCTCTTCTCACCGCCTTGCGATGCAGCTTCAAAGCGAGAACTATGTCCCCCGCTTGAAAACATGGCTGGAAAGTGGTCATGACCTTGTTACATTTCCCACCGATCTCGCCTATAAAACGGCCCTATACGGATACGATAAAGATCTTCTCGTCGGGAATCTGGATCAAAAACATCACGATTTCAGCGAAAATATCGCCCTTCATAACGGCTATATTCATCTCATAGTCGCCCTCTCCCCTTATGGTTTAGGGGAATACTATCTGGTGTTCGAAACCCAAGATGATGAGCTATGGCGCCACCAAGCCCTCATCAACTCGCTGATATTCGGATCCGCCCTCTTCTTCATCCTCGGACTCATCGGGTTTAGCCTCTCACGAATGTTTTTGCGTCCGATGAACGAAGCGATTGCTCTGCTCGATGATTTTATCAAAGACACTACTCATGAGCTTAACACCCCCGTTAGCGCAATCCTCACCAATATCGAAGCCTTGCAAGAAACACCCCTCCCCCCTTCGGTTGAAAAAAAACTTCGACGGATTGAAATCGCTTCCCGTACCATCTCGACACTCTATGATGATCTCACCTACCTCATCCTCAATCACGATTTAGCGGTAGAGAATAAAGAGCTTAATCTGAGTAATCTTATCCATGAACGGCTTGAGTATTTCCGCCACCGCATTGAGCAAAAAAAGATTGCCCTCTCCCTTACTATCCATCCTAATATCACACTTACGATCGATCACACCAAAGCGACCCGTCTCATCGACAATCTCCTCTCCAATGCCATTAAATACAATAAAATGGAGGGGGAGATTACCATCACCCTTACAGATGAGACGTTATGTATCGAAGATAACGGCATCGGGATACCCGATGGTATGATCAATCGGGTGTTTGAGCGCTATATGCGTGCCGATAAGAGTGTGGGAGGGTTTGGAATCGGTCTGAATATTGTCGCCATGATCGCGCGCGAGTATCATCTGAAAATCACGATAGAGTCGAAAGAAAAAGTGGGGACGAAGATTTGTGTAGCGTGGGAATAACCCCCGCTATCTTTTATTTAAGTCCTGCGATATGATCCGCAAGAACTTTCATATCGGCGTCGCTTAACGCGGCGGTTTGCCCTTTCATCAAGGCACCCATCCCTTTGGTATTACGGGTTCCCGCTTTATACCCTTTTAGCGCCTCGAGTGTTTTAGCAGAGTTCCATCCTGCGATCACTTCCGATTTTCCAAGTGCCGCTTTTTCACCTTTAAGACCGTGACACGCCGCACATTTTTGATACAAAGCACCGCCCTCAGCAGCACTCAACATAACACTTAAACCTAATAAAGCAAGTAACATTTTCATAATAAATCCTTTTATCCTATTTTATTTTCAACCACAACTTGGGACATTGCCGCTATCAGAACCGTATTCTTTTGCAAAATCACCGATATCTTGAAGCTTCTCTTTCATACTCGGATTACTAAGTAGCGAAACCGAAGCGGGAAAGCGTTCCCCGTACTCTTGTACAAACCCTTTTGCATCCTCCGCAAAAAGCTCTTCCCATTCCGCTACCGTATGTTCAGCGGCAAATTTGGTACCGTTCATATTGAACTTCGCTTTGAGCGTTTTAAGATAGACTTTTTGACCCGCCTTAGCATCCGCTAAAGCAACGGTAGCACTGAGTGCTGTGATTAACAAGATTGAGAGTAACTTTTTCATCTTAAACTCCTTTTTATGAGAGCAGTATAAAAAGTTATTGTGAAGTGATTGTGAAAGGGAATTAGAGAGTTTGAATCTGCTCGATCAGTTTGAGGGCTTGCTTCTCTTGCTCATAAAGAGCGAAGTTTTTACGGACATAGGCTTGAAGGAGAAGTTTGAGATCATTATTCCCCTCGAAGTTAAAGTCCTGTTTCATCTGCAGGATTAAAAATCGGGCAAAATCTTCCTCTACATCAATGTCGTAGCGTTTGGCATTGAGAGTGAGGGATACTTTCATTTTCATCCAAGCAAGCTTTCGATTTTGGAAACAATCGTCTCAATCTCGGCATCTTTGGCGGAGAGTTCATCACTGTACATTTTAATCTCTTCATCTTTCGAAGCAAGTGCCCCCTGCAGACGTTGAATCTCAGCATCTTTGTTTTGCTCATTACCGCGAATCGAAGCACTCTCAGAGCGAAGCGTTTCGATTTCCGCTTGGAGAGCAGATTGTTTTTCAATTAAATCGGTAATAAGTGTGGTCAATTTTTCCAACGGAGTAGGATTAAATAGCATAATGAACCTTGAGTGATAGAGTCTTTATCCTAATTTTAACATAAATTCTCAATGGCTTTCCCTTTTACCGCCATTTCCCTGTATAATCTATCATTTTCTATTTTAGCTTTTTAATCACAAATCTTGGAGATACGTTCATGAATGATGTGGATTTGAAAAACGCGTTAGAGCGTATAGCAACTCTGGAAAGAGAACTTTCTGAGTATCAGCACATCGAAACAAAGCTACGTGAAAACGAAGAAAAATTTCGTCTTCTTGTTGAATCGACAAGCGACTGGATATGGGAAGTTGACGCGCATGGAAAATATACCTATGTCAGCCCGCAAGTCGAAATGCTGTTAGGGTACTCTCCTGCGGAAGTCGTGGGTAAATCGCCGTTTAACTTCATCCCCTCGGAAGAGGTTCAGCACGTCGGCAGCGAATTCATAAAATGCATTGAAAATCGTTTACCGATAATTGCCCTTAGAAATACCAATATCTGCAAAGACGGCACTCTGAAAATTTTGGAGACGAACGGAGTCCCATTTTTCGACAAAAAAGGGGATTTTGCAGGCTACCGAGGGATAGACCGCGATATAACCGAACGTATACTGATTGAAACTATGTTAAAACAAGAACGAGATTTTTCCAACCGACTGGTAGAAACTGCACCACTCATCATTGTGATACTGAGTCCGGAGGGTAAGATTATCCGCTTCAATACCTTCATGGAGAGCGTATCAGGGTACTCTTTGAAGGAGGTGGAAGGAAAAGACTGGTTCGATATTTTCCTTCCGGAATCTCATAGGGAAAAAACAAAAAAAATATTTATGACTGCCATCGACGATATCCAAACCATTGGTAATCTAAATACGATTCTTACAAAAGACGGCAGTCAAAAACTGATTGAATGGTATGACAAGACATTAAAAAATGCAGAAGGCAATACGGTTGGTCTCCTTTCCATAGGACTGGATGTCACCGACCGCAAGGAAGACGAGGAAAAACTAAAACTCTTTCGGTTGCTGTTGGATCACTCCAGTGACGCTATCGAAATAATAGAACCTTTGAGTATGCGTTTTCTGGATATCAATGAAACTGAATGTAAAACATTGGGCTATACCAGAGAGGAGATGCTCTCTATGCGTGTGTTTGACATTGATCCGATGCTAAACGCTGATTCAATGGAAGAGATAAACCATCAGCTTCTTCAAACAGGAAGTGTACAAACCGAACGTATACATCGCCGTAAAGACGGCTCGATATTCCCCGTGGAAGTCAACGTGACCCTTGTTCAACATGACAAATCCTATATATTGGGTATCGCACGTGACATTACCGAACGTAAAATTGCAGAACAATCACTGCGCGAGAGTGAGGAAAAATTTCACAGTATCACCGCTTCCGCACAAGATGCTATCCTAATGATGGATGATGAGGGGAAAATTACCTACTGGAATAAATCCGCCGAAAAAATATTCGGCTATTCAGAGAACGAAATCATGGGATGGCCGTTACATGATCTGCTTGCACCGAAACGGTTTCTAGCTGCCCACCACATAGGATTCGACCATTTCAAAAAAACAGGAGAAGGTGCGGCTATCGGTAAGATAGTTGAGCTGGCGGCTTTGAAAAAAGACGGAACCGAATTTCCCATAGAACTCTCGCTTTCAACCATCCTTAAAAACGGTCGATGGAGTGCCATCGGCATACTTCGCGATATCACCGAACGCAAAAAAATGGAAAAAGAGATCAAAGAGAAAGATGAAATGATGCTAGCTCAATCAAAACAAGCGGCTATGGGGGATATGATTGCCATGATCGCTCACCAATGGCGGCAACCTCTAGCCATAATGGGGATGGAGATTAACAACCTGCTTATGGCTATTGGATTCAATGAGGAGATAACCACCGATTATCTTGTAAAACTCTCAGAGGCACTTAACAAACAAGTGCAGCAACTCTCTACGACGATTGACAACTTTAGAAATTTTTTCAAACCGAACCAATCTAAAGTAGAAATAACGATAGATGAGGTTATACATAATACCCTTAACATCATCGGTTCAAGTTGCGAAAACAATAATATTACACTAACCATTCACGATACTTCTAAAAGCTCTTTATTGATTAACACAAGCTCCTTGATACAGGTTTTTCTCAATCTTTTAGGGAATGCAAAAGATATACTTTTAACCAACAAAGTTGCAGACGCTGCCATCACCATAACCGTTACAGAGACAGATGAGGTCATTATAATCTCCATCTGCGACAATGCGGGGGGAATACCGGAATCCATTATCCATAAAATCGGTCAGCCCTATTTTACAACCAAACAAGAGTTCAACGGTACGGGATTAGGGTTATACATCTCTCGAAGTATTATCGAAAAACATCTTTTCGGAACCCTGACATGGCACAACGAAGAGAAGGGTGCTTGTTTTGTGATTACCCTTAAGATAAAACCGGACAAAGAAGACGTGACGCCGGAATAAAACAGCTCTACTCGAGATGTTTTCGCTCGTACAACCTCCGTAAAAATGCATCAAGGGGATACATCATCCGATAGAGTACCGGAACGATAAAAAGGGCAAGAAG
>DLUI01000129.1 GCA_002742695.1 Sulfuricurvum kujiense
TAACTCAGCCACAACACCAGATGATACGCAACATACGCCAGCGAGTAAGCAACAATCGTGGTGAAGAGAAACAGATACCCGAAGTATTTAATTCCCCCCGCTTCACGGGTAAAGACGACCGATGCCGCCAAACACGGCAAATAGGTCATAATCACGACGATAAACGCCACTGCCGACGCCAGAGGGATGTGTGAACTAATTGCACTCATCAAAGAGTTATCTTCCTCCGTCGCATCGCTTCCGAGCGAATACAAAACACCCATTGTTGAAACAACAACCTCTTTCGCCGCCAATCCCGTCTGCAATGCCACCGCCATTTTCCAATCAAATCCAAGAGGAGTAAACAGCGGTTCGATCGTATGTCCGATACGCCCTAAAAAGCTCTGTTCCAACTGCGCTTCGGCGAGTTGATTCTCGAGTACTTTTACCTCATCTTCTGATGCAGCTACTTCGATTTTTGCCCCATACAGTACATCCAGTGAGCCGTCTTTCGGGTAGGTACTCAAAAACCATACCAGCAACGATGCGGCGGCGATAAATGTCCCCGCTTTTTTGAGATACATCATGGTTTTCGTTACAACCGTATGCCAAATCAGTTTCAGTGATGGGAGACGGTATTTCGGCATCTCCATAACAAACGGCTCATCAACCCCTTTAAACGCTGTCATTTTGAGAACTTTTGCCGCGACAAGCCCGATCATAGCTCCGAGGATATAGATCCCGAACAAAACGTTTCCTGCCATATCCGTGCCGAAAAACGCTCCCGTAAAGAGGACATACACCGGAAGGCGTGCACCGCAGCTCATAAACCCGATGACAAACAGAGTGAGGAGGCGGTCACGGTCATTTTTCAAAATCCGTGCCGACATGTATGCCGGAATCGAGCATCCAAATCCACTCACGAGGGGGATAAAGGACTGCCCGTGAAGGCCGAATTTATGGAAAAAACCATCCAGCAAAAACGCGACCCGAGACATATACCCTGTCGATTCGAGCAAGGCAATCCCGACAAAAAGGATGACGATATTAGGGACAAACAGGACAACAGCCCCTACCCCCGCAATTACCCCATCGACGATCAGAGAACGGATCTCCTCATTGGCAATAGTGGAACCGACTACCTCGCCGAACCATCCGAAAAACGCATCGATCCAATCCATCGGGATGGAGCCGATCTCAAAGGTAAGCTGAAACAGTCCCCACATAAAAAAGAGAAAAATAGGGATCCCGAAAATCGGGTGAATCAAGACCGAATCGATCTTTTCCGTCGTTGTTTTTTTCAACGGTGCTTTAGGTTTGACCTTCACCGCTTCAGCAATAATTCCCCGATTGAAAGAAAGATACTCTTCCGCAAATGCCTCTTTCATATCGTCCGTATCGTGATGGAGCAATACATGTCTATCTGCTTCGATCAGCATCGGCTGCAACTCTGTCCAAATCGGATTGTCATGCAATACCCGATAAGTCTTTTTCTCTTTTTGAAGAAGATGGATTGCAATATTTCGGTTACTAATGGATGCCTTGAATTTACGACGATTTAAATAATCGGTGATAAGAGAAATCTCCTCTTCCACCGCTTCGCTAAAAATCAGTTTTTGCTCCTGATAGGATGCTTCATGTGCCGAAATAACGCTTTGCATCAACGCTTCAAGACCCGTTTTAGCCGCTGCCGAAACACGGATACTTGGAATACCTAGCAGTTGAGTAAGATACCCCTCATTGATCTCTATCCCCTCTTTATCCGCTTCATCCGACATATTGAGGGCAATCACCATTTTCTTATTCATGGTCATGAGTTCTGCGGTCAACTGAAGATTTTTCTCCATATTGGTCGAATCCAGAACATTGATAATAAGATCATAGTTCTCATTGCATAGATAATCGTGTGTTACCCGCTCTTCGATCGAATAGTCGGTAAAAGCATAGGTTCCGGGGAGATCGACGACACTGAACTCATATCCGCCATGCTCAAAAGTGACCACTGTTTTTTCAACCGTCACCCCTGTGAAATTTCCGACATGAAGCCGCGCATTTCCGATGGAATTGATCAGCATACTTTTGCCGACATTAGGTTGACCGACAAGCGCTACGGTAATTTTTTTAGTGGACATCGGACACCTCAATTAATTCAGCTTCTTCGCGGCGTAATGCGATATTCACATTGCCGATTTTTATCTCATACGTACTTTTGGTGAGACCGCACTCAAGCATTTTAACTTCAGCACCTTTCATCAATCCAAACGATATCAACCGCTGTTTAAGGGCTCCCTTAGCGTTGATCTTGACCACTTTGGCAATGCCCCCTTTGGTGCAGGCACTTAAAAGTGTCATGGTTTCTTCTTTCACGTCTGATCCTTAAAAATTATAATTCAAGCGGACAAGGAAACGATCGTATCCGCCATCATAAAGTCCATCTTCTGAAGTATTGTTGTTTTTGTCAGCAACCATGGCATAGCTCATTTCGGCATTGAACGCTTCGCTCATTTCATAGGTTGCAATTACATCAAACTCTTTAACTCTCATATTTGCAGGTACACTTTTAAAATCGCCATATAAGGCACAAAGACTCACCCCTTCCAAACCGGCATTTGTCAGATCTAAGTCTGCACTCAATTGATACGCTTTGACATCCTCAAAACCGTCAATCGTCATCTCTTCCATTGAAGTAATATACGGTCCGCCGCCAAAGCCGTTACTGACAAAATCACCCTCATTATTGGATGCTTTATTGTATGCCGCACCTACGCTCGCCATTCCGATATTAAAACGTGCTCCGATACCGTATACGTTGCCATCAAGACCGCTGTTGCGTTCTTCACTAAACGTAGCGAATTGCCCTATCAACTCCAACCCCATCGTCTCACTGAAAGGGATGGCGTAGGTTGCATCCGTATAAAATGCATCTGCCAACTCATCAATACCGTAATACCACCCTTGCACTCCAAGATTCTCGATACTTTCATTCATAATACCTACAACCGCCGCACCCTCACTGTTGTCTCCTGCAAGTTTTTTAAATTTTGAGATATCACCACCTGAATCGTATCCCGCCCAGCGTGTAACATACCCGCCTACGAACGTTGTTCCCTCGATACCGCCATAAGATACGACGGCCGCTTCAAAAGAGTTCGGGTGCATACGAATATCATCGGTATCGGCGAGAGGCGTATCAATAAGTTGACGTCCGATACGGAGCGTCAAATCGTTTGCACTGTAGTCGACATAGGCTTCCCCGACATACGCATACGACTTAGTGTTTTCAGCAAACAAATCTCCGTTTGCTTTCCCCTCATCAAAAGAACCTGTTAGCGAGTGAATTTTTTGGCTTGCGTACCCCGCTACACCCAGTGTAATACCATTGCTTGCAGCCGTTTCAAATTTTAAAATCCCACCGAGTGACGTTCCATACGTATCGGTATCTACAGCATTATCTTGATCGACATACGCAGCACGGATTTGACCGCTTGCCTTTCCCCCTTTAAATGCTTCATCCATACTTCCGGCGTTTAATGCTGTAACAGCTGCCAAACTCAATAACATCATCGTTTTCATCATCTTCCTTTTTTTTGTCATTACAGAATGATAGAGATTATCAACTTACAATATGCTTAATAATGATAACCTTTTTCAATTAGACTATTATTTCCCCGCTTTGGGTATAATTTCAAACCAAATAATACACTAATAGGACTTTTATGCAATTTCTCTGGCGCTCAACCAGCCATTTTAACCTCGCCAATTTGGTAACAATGGCAAATATTACCTGCGGATTGCTTGCAACCTATTTTATCACTCAAAATCACTTTGTGATCGCGGTCATCTTGGCTTGGATGGGGGGAGCCTTTGATATTATTGATGGAAAAATAGCCCGTAAATTCAATCTTTCCAACGAATTTGGGGTTCAGCTCGACTCCTTTGCCGATTTTCTCAGCTTTGTCCTCGTCCCGACCTTCTTTATCTTCCAAGGAGTCTATACCCACTTAGAAGGTATCCCCCTCATTATTACCTCAATCGCTTCGATCTATTACGTCATCAGCGGTTTACGCCGTCTGATCCAGTTTAATATCAATACCGATGCGGGAGAGGTCGCGAAACATTTTACGGGTGTTCCGACGCCGCTGGGAGCAATTTTACTCTGGCTTGTATGGCTGGGATCGGGATTTATCGGATGGATGGGGGTACTCGCCCTGATGATACTTATCGGAGCATTGTTAAACTCTAAAGTGAAGATTCCGCAC
>DLUI01000073.1 GCA_002742695.1 Sulfuricurvum kujiense
TCGGTTTGGGTCATCTCTAATCTTTTTGTCTAAATTTTTATTTTATTGCATTATCTATCAGTATCCACATTTTTTCCGGTTCTTTTTGCAAATACTTTACTTCTTCTTTATAGGTCAAAGAGAGTTCTTTAGCAACCGTGTCACGTATCTCTTTTGCCGTTTCGCTTCCGTTCTCAACCGCCATATCCAACAACGCATACGCGATAGCGCTGTTTTTAACAACCCCGTTTCCGAAAACGAACATCAGCCCAAGATTGGTTTGCCCCTCAGAGTTTCCTTGACGCGCCGCTTTAGAGTACCAATGGATCGCTTTTTTCAGCTCTTTTCTCTCTTCATACATTTGACCTAATCGTACTTCGGCATCGGCGTATCCGTGTAACGCCGCTTTGTGATACCAATCAATCGCTTGAATATCATTTTGAATCACACCTTGGCGCTGGGCATACATATCACCCAAACTCGTTTGCGCGGGTGCGTGTTCTTGCTCGGCGGCTTTTTGAAACCACCTCAATGCTTCTTTATACTCTTGAAGTGTCCCTTTGCCCTCATAATACATCAGCCCTAAATTATATTGTCCATCGGCATTGCCCTGTTCTGCCGATCGTCGATACCATTTGAGAGCTTCTTCAAAATTTTGTTCCGTGCCTCTGCCGTTCTCTACCATCCATCCAAAAGCGTTTTGGGCGATAGCATCCCCCTGCTGAGCTGCTTTGTGATACCAATGGGAGGCTTCGGTATCATCAGGAGAAACGCCATACCCGTATTCATACATCTCGCCGAGATTGGCTTGTGCGGGGGGATACCCTTGCTCTGCCGCTTTGGTATACCAAAAAAGGGCTTTCTCATAATCTTGAGTTACGTAAGAGCCGTTGTGGTACATAACACCCAACTTATATTGAAGGGTAGCATCACCGTCTTCGGCACTTTTTACTATTCTTTTAAACTTTATAGCATGTACGATGGGATTAATGAGTGAACCGAACACATTATCCTCCTGCTTTTAGTTTTTGAGTTTATTTTGTTATTTTATCGTGACCGAACCAAAATCATTGCCTCAAAAGTCAAAAGATAATAATCTCATCCGTAATGAAATCTGCACTGATGGATAATCACTATTTTCTCTCTCGGCTCATAGACTAGACGATGTTCTTCATCTATCCGCCGTGACATAAGACCCGATAAGTTCTCTTTTAGCCGTTCGGGTTTTCCGATCCCCTCCAGAGAGTTCGGATTACGCAACACATCTTGAATCAGTTTGTTGATCCGTTTGAGAATTTTACGGTCATTTTCCTGCCAAAACAGATAGTCTTCCCATCCGTTCGGTGTCCAGCCGAGCATCATAAGCTCAGTTCATGCGTTTCGATCTCTCCGCGTCCTGATTGTTTGAGCGACTCAGCTAACCGCGTGGCGTTTGCGGGTGTCGAGAGGAGATAGGCTGTCTCTTTGAAGCTGTTGTACTCCTCGATAGAGATAAGTACTGCCGCCGAACCGTTTTTACGGGTGATGATCATCGGCTCGAAATCGTCGCACACTTGATCAAGCATAGATTTGAAGTTATTGCGGGCTTCAGTATAATTTACCACTTGCATGTTCAATATCCTGTACTTTTTAGAATCATTATAATCATTTAGAGGGAGGTTGTCAAGAAGGGGGAAATTAAAATAAGGAAGAATGGAGATTCATGTATGGGGGTGCATTCCCCGTCATTCCCGACTTGATTGGGAATCCAGCTTTTTTAGTTATAGTTATCACATGCCCCTATTTTTTATTTTTTAAATGAAAGTGGCATACCCAATTTTTTTAGTTTTTAATTGGAATGATAATAGTATACGCAACAAGAATAACATTGACTATTGTGAGTATAGTAATGGCTATCGTCATACGTTGCATACTTTTATTAATAGCCATCATCTCGTTAGTCTGTTTTGCTGTCTGCCGTCTTACATACTCTTCACGATAAAAAGCTGTTCCAACAACTGTACTTTGGGCTATTTCATTGTATTTTTCAATGAGGTCTTGATCTGAAAACTTTTCAAGTTCTTCATGTTTTGGGATGATTGCCATTTATCTATATTCCTTACTTATTTTCTCGCTCCCACTCTCCTGAGTGGGAGTGTATAGCATCTATCTGCATTTTACAAACGATAGATCACATATTTTTAAAGATTTTACTCTGAAATGAGGAAGTTTGCAAGTGGAGTGATGGGGATAGATCCCGTATCAAGCCCTAAAGAATTTCCTACGGTCATACGGGATGACGAGAAGCTGGATTTACCCAAAGGGCACTTCGCCCGATCAGGTCGGGAATGACGAAGAACCCTTCGACACGCTCAGGGCGAACGGAAAGGAAAAAGGAGAAAGTTTAATACTTATTGCCGTGACCTTTGTTCCCATGATCATTACCTCTGCCTTTATCTTGGTTGTCATGCCCACGATTACCGTGTTTTTCTCTATAACGCGGAGCATACTCGCGTTCATACCAGTCATCGCGCACAAACAAGACCCGCTCGCCGCAGGCGCGGTATTCGTGACAGTGCTTCTTCCAATTTCTGGCGTGCCCCGGCGGGACGCGCAGATAGAGTGGCGGGCGATGCATCGGTACCCCCCGTTCGATAATAATTGCTTCTCTATAAATCAACCTTGGTTGCGGATAATCACCGATATCAATTCTGCCGTAGAAACCGGGCTGACCGACGGTAACCGAAACACCGACATCGGCAGCAAATGCCGATAGCGTAAAAGCAACAGCGGCAATTACCGCTGATAGGAGAAAACGTTTCATTGTGACCCCTTTTTTCTGTAATTGCATTACTATAACATAAGTTTACCTTATTTAATAGCCACTAATTTAAACTAAAAAATAGCTCTATGTCTGATTCAATTTTCGGGGCGGTGGTGGTCGCTTTTTCGTTATAGATGATCTTGAAAAAACGGATCGAGCATATCGTCATTCCTAACTTGATCGAGAATCCAGCTTTAAAATAAAAAAGTAGCCTGTCCCATTTTTTATTTTTTTCTCAATTTTAGGAGCCATCAGTCAGAAGACCCCTAAATGTAGCATGAACACCATAAAAAAAATCACTCAAATAATCAAGTGCATCCTGAGTTTTACTTAGTGCATCAGCATCCATATTATAAGTCTCTATAATATTGTCATTTTCATCTAGCATTAAAACCAATTTTGCAGGTTTTTTAGAATTATTGAAAGCACCATCAAGACTTATTTTTTGAATTTTTGATTTCTTCATATCCTTGTAGTCTGAACCAGAGTTAGGGTATCTATAAAAAGTACTTGATGGATCGGTTCCACTGACTAAATCTACCTTTGCTTTGACATCGCCAGGAAAATCCCAATAAAAATCTGGCAGGTGTTCTTTACAATTATCAAAAATAATCTCGAAATATGTATAAAGGTCTGATAAGTTATGCGTATTATCCATTGGAATCCATTTATCTCGGACTTTGATTCCCGGTCTTTTAAGTGAAAACCCATCCCCAAATTCGATTATGTATTTTTTGTGCAAGATAAATATGACTGATTTTAAAAAAAGTTCTATGGCATGTCGATGAAGATAACAAAGAGGAAGAAGCCCATCTGACGGTGATATATGCTTTTTCAAAGTTTCAGCAGAATGGCGAAAATCACAACCTGTAATTCCTATTCCACCATCATAATGCGTTGAAGGAGGGGTGATTAAATAATTCATTAAATTAAAGACTCCTGACGTTTAAATTTAGCAATCAAAAAGCCACATAATGTTTACAACCTCACAACTTTCGCCCCAAATCCCCCCAAATGCTGTGGTGCATCACTAAAACTTTTGACACTCGGATGAGCTTTGAGAAACTCTTTGACGGCGTAGGCGAGTTTCCCCGTCCCGATACCGTGATAGATAATCACCTCATCGAACCCCTGTAAGAGGGCATCGGATAGGAACTTATCCATCCTCTCACACGCCTCTTCCCCACGAAGTCCGTGAAGATCGAGTTTGAGACCGCTCTTTTGCTCAATCTGAGAGGTGACGGTGACTTTTGGCTTTTTCGGGAGATTCCCGCTCGGTTTGAGATCGGTGAGTTTGACCCGTAACCGCATCCCCTCCACCTCGATCATCGCATCTTTGGCTCCGACGCTCACCACTGTTCCGCGCTGGGTACGGTATTTGACCGCCTGCCCTATTTCGTATTTGATCGGCTCGGGTTCGGCGATTTTGATCGGTTCAGGTTTTGGTAATTTCGCTTGCGCCTTGTTGAGCTGACGGTGGATCGCCGCCATATCCATCCCTTTTGCCGCATCTTTCGCTTCACGGATTGCTTCATCGTAACCGGTACGGAGTTTCGCTTTTTCGGCTTCCAACTCGGTTCTCAGATACTCACGCGCCTCTTTGAGATCACGCTCTTGCGATTTGAGGGTTTCGAGTCGTTCGTCTACTTCACGATTTTTCCGTTTCAGCTCACGCTCCAACTCACTCCCCCGCTCGATGAGGACACTCAGTTTCTCGTGATTTTCACCGTAGAGCGCTTTGGCGCGGGTGATGATGGCAGGGTTGATCCCGTAGCGGGTGGCGGTTTCGAACGCGTAACTCTTGCCGATCACCCCTTGTAAAAACTCATAGGTGGGAAGACGTCGCTCTTCGTCGTACAGTGCCGCCATCAGCTCCACATCATCCCGATCCGCCATCAATGCGGCGAGACGTTTGTGGTGGGTGGTGACGATGATTTTCTGACCCCGTTTGATCAGCTCATCGAGGACAATGGCAAAAAGTGCCGCCGCCTCGTCGCTATCGGTTCCAAGCTCGATCTCATCGACCCCGACAAGGGCGCTTTTATGCTCGAAGAGATGGCTAAACTGCACCATCCGCCCCGCAAAGGTGGAGATGTCGTTGCTGACGCTTTGGGGATCGTCGATGACTGCTTCGATCCGTTTGAAACTCCCGATCCGCGATTTGTGGGGGTTGATCTTCATCGGGATAAGATATTTCGCCATCAGGCTCGCCGAGAGGAGCGATTTGAGGAGCATCGTTTTACCCCCCGCGTTCACCCCCGTAATCATCAGGAGATTGGAGCGGAAATCAACGCTGATCGGTTTGGGTTTATGGATGGCGGGATGGGAGAACTCTTCGAGGACGATATCGGCGTTGTTTTGGGGTTTTAGGATCGCATAATCGCGTGCACGGGCAAACAGAACACGCGCCTGATAGTGGTCATATCGATCAAACTCACGGTCAATAAACCCGATAAAAGGGACAAGATTGGAGAGTTTGGAACTAAAACGCTTCGCGTACTCATAGAGCTTGGTTTCCCGCTCTTGCAACACATAGCGCAACTGCTCTTTGGAGCGGAGCACCGCATCGGGGGCAACGTAGAAAAATCCCGCACCTGTGCGTCCAACGACCGAGCCTTTGAGGGCGTGGTTAAATCCGCCGCGCACCAAAAGGGTCTCTTCGTCATTAATATAGTGGATTTGGGTATCAACGAGGTAGGGGGCGAGTTTTTGGGTGTGAAAGAGACGCTTGATGGAGTCGTTGATCTCAGTTTTGATCGCTTTGATCCGCTGCGCGATACGATGGAGTTCCTCATCGCGTGATTCGATAAAGTTCCCCTCATGATCGAAATACTCATCGATCTCGTTAAACGGCTCGGGGATGATGATCGTCCCCATCCATTCACCGATAATCCCCGCGAACTCGTGGTTACGCATCAGACGAAAATAGCGGACGACTTTGAGAAGTTCGTGGATCTCTTCGAACCGCAAAACCCCTTGTTTTTTCAGGTGGTTGATGATGCTCTCAAAAGCTACACTCTTCGGCGGGGCTTTGAACTCCAACGCATCGAGGGCTTGGATATAGCGGTAGTGGCGTTCTTGATCTCCGGGGATAGCGATGTTTTGTTCTCGGGAGAAAAAATGCTCCAGCGAAGCGATATGAGGGAGGAGATCGAGCTTGCCGAAAAGCTCGGCGAGGTTAGAAGAGAGTGAACTCATTGACACTCACGGGCATTGATAATCTGCTGATAATGTTTCGTCCCACGGTTCCCGACAAAACTTTGGGTCCCGACACTGTAATCAAAGGTGGTAGCATTGACCTCAATACCTCGGCACACCAACGTCTCCCCTTGTTGGTACTTCAACTCGATGGCGCGTACCTTGCTGCGGTCACGATCGCTTTGAATGTTGTACGCTATCGCTCCCGAGACACACAATGCCAGAACAAGAGAAATAATCCCTTTTTGCTTTCCGCTAAGCTCCGTGAAATAGTGCAACAGTGCAAATACGAGAGCGACGATTCCGAACCAGAGAAGATACGCCATAACCTATTTTGTCCCTCTAAGCTGATAGGTCAAATCCCCTGCCCCGAATCCGACGATGAGATCGTGATCGTAGGTTTGAACGACGGTATCACCGATAATCGATTCGATAGTATCACCCGCGCGGTGAAGTTTGTCGCTCATCGTGAGATTATAGCGGCTAAAACGCCCCTCAAAATCGATCTCACGAGGCTCTTCGCTTGCCGCCCATACAGGGAGAATAACGAGTTCGGCACACCCTTCGAAACACAGGGCAAACGCATCGAGATTATCGATGGTTCGGGAGTATTTGTGCGGTTGCCAGATCGCGATGATACGCTTGAACCCTTTGAGTTCCGCATAGGTTTTGAGCGACTGCATCGTCGCTTTGATCTCGGTCGGATGGTGGGCATAATCATCGATGATAACGCGGTCTGACCCTTTGAAAATCACATCAAACCGTTTTTTGATTCCTCGAAAATTAAGGAGATGGACACGAATAGAGGCGATGCTCATCGTCTGTGCCGCCGCCATGATCGCCAATGAAGCATCCATGGCAATATGCTCGCCGAATCCCCATACCTCAAACTCTCCGAATCCTTTGAGGTGAAAGCGGGTGTAGGGTTCATCATCGAGGAGCGTATAGGTGATATTGGTGATATCTTGACTCGGATAGAGACGCAATGCATCGCATTCGAGTGTTGCCATAAACGGATCTTCCGCATTGATGACACGTACGGGAGCCATTTCGATAAAACGGAGATACGCGTTGTGAAACTCGTCGATATTGTAGTTGTAATACTCCATATGTTCCGGCTCGGCATTAGTGACGATCGAGCAGTAGGGATTCGAGTTCAAAAAGCTGCCGTCAGACTCATCAGCTTCGAAGAGCATTACATCCGTACTTCCGTCATAGCGGACATTGGAACCGAATCCTTTGGACTCTGCACCGATGATCGCACTTCCATCCATAATTGCCGCCAAAATTGCCGTGGTCGTACTTTTACCGTGCGCTCCGCACACCGCGTAGACTTTTTTCTCACTCAATATTCGCAACAGAGCATCACGACGATGAAGGACTTCAATCCCTCTACGGTGAGCTTCTACGATTTCAGAGTTGGTCGGACGGATAATCGCCGAATGAATGACGAGATCACACCCCTCAGGGATATTGGCCGCATCGTGCCCGATATGGACGGTAATTCCGCGATCAATTAAACGCTGGGTAATATGGGTCGCTTTCATATCCGAACCGCTCACGTCATGGCCGCTAAAACGCATATATTTTGCGAGTCCTGAAATACCGATTCCGCCGATCCCGATAAAGTGGATTTTCATTGTGAAATTTCCTTTTTAAAAGTGCTGATATAAAATTTTCCGCCATTCTGCGTCGCTACCATATCGACATACTCATCAATGAAATCGTCAAACGGGATTTTCGCGTCACACCCTGCACGGTGAACGCTCATCGCGATGCTGAATTCCTCATCGTTACTGATCCCGCCGAGCACTTCAAACAGCGCACTCGCATCGGTAGCACTTCCCGCACTGTAATGCTCAATCGCATATTCGTACAAGGCTCTCAAAGTTGCAAAATCCTGCACTTCGTTCATATCAAGTTTTTCAAGATTCTCCAACGCATTGGTGAGACGCTCCAGTGCAAGATCGAGGATATTGGCATAATAGGCCATCAACGTATCTTCATCAAAGCTCTCATGGGCTTGAGATTCAAGAACGTACAACGAGGCGATATCCCCCTCGCTTTGCGCTTGGAAAATTTTATCTTTTAATTCTTGCATGACAATGCCTCCTTTAGGCGATTAAGTGCTTGTATGGTGCGTACCGTCTCTTCGACGAGGGCGATACGGATATAGCCGATGCCGGGATTTTCGCCGTGCGAATCGTCGCGTGCCAAAAATTCTCCCGGCAATACTTTCACGTTGTAGTCACGGTAGAGTCTTTGGGTAAATTCGAGGGCGTTATCTACTTTGAGCCAGACGTAAAAGGTCGCATCAGACGTTTTAATACCCAAAATTTCCTGCGCTGCTTTGAAATTTTCAGCATATACCGTGCGGGCGCGATCCACATGAAACTCATCCGACCACGCCATCGCCGAAGCCGCCTGTAGAGGAAGCGGAGAAGCGCATCCGACATAAGTGCGATACTGCGCGTACCCTTTTAAAATCTCAGCGTCCCCCGCGATAAATCCGCTACGGAGTCCCGGTGCGGAAGAGCGTTTGGAGATCGAGTTGATAACGAGGACATTTTTAAACGACGTATTACCGACATAGAGCGACGCTTCAAGAAGCGATGGAACTTTCTGATCGGTATAGATCTCGCTGTAGCACTCGTCGTTGATAAGGCAGAAATCGTGTTTGAGGGCAAGCTTCACCCATTCGCCCAACTCTTCGAGGCTGAGTACCGATGCCGTCGGGTTATTCGGGAAGTTCAAAATGACCAAATCACACTCAGCGAGTTCTGATTCGTTCACAACAGGCTTAAATCCATTTGCTTCGGTGAGATTGAGATGGATGACCCGTGCTCGTGTGGCAATCGCCGCACCCTCGTAAATCTGATAAAACGGGTTGGTGTACGCCATCACAGCCTCTTTTTTATCGAACAGATAGTACTGAGGGAAATTAAAGAGCACTTCCCGCGTCCCGAATGAACTCACCAACTCATTCGCTTTCAGCTTCACCCCGAAACGGCGTTCGACAAACCCTCTCATAGAGTCATTGAGATACGCTTCTCCCGCTGTTTTCGGATAACGGCGAAGCTCTTCAGAGTGCTTACAAATCGATTTTTGGATAAAAGCGGGAGTCTCAAACTGCGGTTCCCCGATGGTTAATGCGATCGGGGAATAGGCACTATTTGGGATAATCCCCTCTAAAAGTTGAGTCAGTTTTTCAAATGGGTACGGTTCAAAATGCAAAGGACGGTCTTTGTGATGGAATTTGTTCTTATATTATAGCGTGATGGGGCTGTATTTAGATTATAATAAGTCAATGAGTATAAAATATATTCATGCATTTTATTGAAAAAATCAAACGAAAAAACTTTTATTCAAGTTAATCTGTTTCAAGGAAAAAAATGGAAAAAAAATTTGAATTTATATCAGCAAAAAAAACACCTATATCAGAGGAAGAAATTATTGCAGATTTAAAATTAGTAGCCAAGAATCTAAATGAAAAAAATATTACTTCTAGACAATATGCTGAATATGGCAAATATGATTGTACAACAGTTAGTCGTAAGTTTGGAAGTTGGAATCAAGCACTTGAAATTGCCGGTTTAAAATTATCAAATGAATCTAATATTTCAGATGAACGACTTTATAATAATCTTTTAAATCTATGGGAACATCTTGGTCGCCAGCCTAGTAGGCGTGATTTAACAAATAAATTATCTGAATTTTCTCAAAGCCCATACAATCGAAGATTTACTACGTGGACAAATGCACTTCAATCTTTTGTAATTTGGGCAAATAATGAAGAAATAAATGCTCCTACAAATGCAGAAAATTTTACCAAGAAAATATCAACTGGTCGTGATCCATCGCTTAGATTACGTTTTCAAGTTATGCGAAGAGATAACTTTACTTGTCAACAATGCGGTGCCAGCCCAGCAAAAGATCCATCAGTAGAATTGCATTTAGATCATATCTTTCCTTGGAGCAAAGGCGGACAAACAACATATGAAAACTTGCAAACATTATGTTCTAAATGTAATCTTGGAAAAAGCAATTTATAACTAATCTTCTATGCCGTTCGCCCTGAGCCTGTCGAAGGATGAAGCGTTCATGGTTCGACAAGCTCACCACGAACGGAATGCTCAACTTCTATACTATTTAAAATCTTGCTGAGACTTTTTTTCGGAATTCGGTAGTACGTTGCAAACGACATAATCTCTTCGTAAGTGGCTTCCGTTTTGATGACATCGAGCGCGTATTTTTCAATCGGCGTTTCAGGCTTTTGTTCCAAAAGAAGCTTTTTTAAATCCGACGCTTTGAGATGTTTTTTGGTATTTCCGATAGAACAATTCACCGTAGCCAGTAACATTTTCGGTGCTTGTTTTTTCGTCGCATCTTTTATAAACTGCAATGCAATCTCTTTGGGCATTGCAGTGAGGATCGCCGCAAGATTTTTCTTTTCAGGATTTTTTTTCCAATCATGCAACGTAGAGGGAGGTACGCCGAGCAAGGACGCAATCTCTTTGGTTTTCATGATGATCTCCTTATTTTATATCTTACAAATTATACGAATATCGGATAAAATTGTCAAATATTTAGAAGATTAATACTTCACGACCTCTTTTTTATCTTTGGGCATCCGATCTTCCGTGCCGTTCACCATCCCCTCGAACGCTTTGATATCGTGTTTACTGACCACCATATAGCGTCCCAATGCCATCGTATTATCCCCCGATGAGGCGTGTTGTCGATCGATCGTAAACGCCGCCGCGTATCCCGATTTCTTCGCATCCACGAGGAGTGCATCATCATAAATCCCAAATACCCAAGCGAGATATTTGATCTCGTGTCCCATACGCTCTTCGAGTTTTTTCTTCGATCCATTCAGCTGTTTATCGACTGATTTTGCATATTCCTCCGTAGAGAGCGTTTTCTTCTCTTTTTTGAAATTCGGATGCCAGTAGGTGTGGGATTCGACACGGAACAGTTTTGTCGCCTCAAGCTCGCGGAGCTGTTCCCATGTCATGGCGTACTTGGCNNACGCTTTTGTGTCCGTCATCGACGGTAATAACCACCGATTTGGCAGGGATCGATTTGATTTTACCCTGCATATACTGCGCCGCCGTATCAAGAGGAATAACAGTATAACCGTTTGTTTTAAGCCACGCGAGCTGTTCGGCAAACGCAGAGTTTTTGATCGTCATCGAATCGGCCACTTCGACACCGAAACGGTGATAACACAAGATAGGAACTTTTTTTTCGATGAGTGCACCCCACAACGAACCGATCAAAACCATAACAAGAAAAACTGCTCGAGACATATTGCCAAACCCTCTTAATAAAAATCGGCGGATTATAGCGCATATATTCTCCTGAACTATTAACATTATTAACAAATTTCCCTTGACTTTCGAGACTCAATTAACATACAATTCGCTCAATTAGTTGCATAGTCAACTATTTAGGAGATTTTCATGAATCGATGTGAATGCCCGATTGAAGAATCGTTAGGGTGTGTAACGAACCACTCCGCGATGGCGGCGCGCAATTATCTCACTCGTCAACTCGCTCTAAACGGGATTGATATGACGATTGAGCAATTTAAAGTGATGGTCGTATTGTGGAAAGAGAAAACCTCTACCCAACAAAATATTGCCGATTTCGTCGGTAAGGATAAAACCTCCGTAACCCGCCTCATCGCAGGTTTGGAAAAACGTTCCCTCATCCAAAGAGCGACCGCGTGTTCGGATAAACGGTGCAACCATGTCACCCTTACCGCGCAAGGGATCGCACTGGAGAAACCGACGATGAGCGTTTTGGCGGAAGCGACCCGACATATCCATCAAGGGATCGATCCGAACGAACTCGCTATTACGCTACGCGTCTTAAAACAGATGTGCCTCACACTCAATTACACCTCAAAGGAATCCGAATGAACCCCCTTACCACTATTGCCCTCTCCAGTGCGCTTATCCTCGCGTTCACGGGATGCGAACGTCCCAAAGCTAAAGGGATGGAGAAACCGCCTGAGGGACCGATTCCTGTTACCACAACCCAGGCAAAAGTCGGCAACTTCCCTGCCATTTTAGAAGCAACCGGACAAACCCAAGCCTATAACACCGTACAAATCTTCGCACGAGTAAGCGGATATCTCCAAAAACGTGCCTATACCGAGGGCTCATCCGTGCAAAAAGGGGATACCTTATTCGTCATTGATCCGAGTGATTTGAAAAATTCTCTCGCCAGTGCCCAAGCCGCGTATGATTTAGCTGCCGCTAACCACACCAATGCCAAAGCAGTCCTCAACCGTATCAAACCTCTCGCTTCCGCGAATGCCGCAAGTGCCCAAGACCTTGACACCGCGACGGCAAACGAGCGCAACGCCGCTGCAGCCCTAGCAGGAGCCAAAGCCGTATTAGAACAAGCCAAACTCAACCTCAGTTATACGACAATTAAAGCTCCCCTCAGCGGATTTGTCGATCGTTCAAAAGTGGATGTCGGTACCTACGTTACCGCCGGAGCTAACGGACTTCTCACGACGATGTTTCAAAGCGATCCGATTTACGTCAACTTTACCTTTAGCGAAAATGAAAAACTTGCCCGTCAAAACGCAATAGCATCCGGAAAACTGATCGCACCGAAAGAGGGCAAATATACGATTGAGCTTATCCTGAGCGACGGTTCAACGTTAGAGCGTAAAGGTTCCATCGACTTCATCGCACCGTTTATCGACTCAACAACCGGAAATATTACGTATCGCGCGCTACTGGAAAACAGCGACCACAAACTCCTCCCGGGGCAGTTTGTACGGGTAAAAGTGAAAGGGATGGAGTGGACGAATGCCCTCTACGTCCCTCAAAAAACAGTGATGACGGGAGATAAAGGGAAATTTGTTTACATCGTGGAAGCGAACAATACCGTCTCTCCCCGCCCTGTCACGACAAGCGAATGGATCGATGGAAACATCATCATAGAAAGCGGTATTACGCCAGAGGATAAAATCGCGATAGACGGACTGCCTAAACTTAGACCCGGCTCTCAAGTCATTCCTGAGAGTAAAAAATAATGTTTAGTAAATTCTTTATCAACCGTCCGGTTCTCTCCGCCGTTATCGGTATTATCATCATGTTGCTGGGATTTGCGGCGATTAAAACTCTCCCTATTTCGCAACTCCCTAACCTGACACCGCCGACCGTCGTCGTCACCGCCAAATATCCGGGTGCCGATGCCGAAACGATTGCCAACAACATCCTCACCCCTCTCGAATCACAGATTGCGGGAGCCGATGGATTGATGTATATGTCTTCCAAAGCTGCCGCCCTGCCGGGAAGCGGAAGTATTACCTGTACGTTTAATATCGGCGTCAATCAAGATATGGCGGCCGTGGAAGTTCAAAACCGAATCAACTCCGTTTTGGCACAACTTCCTCAAACAACCCGCGATCTAGGGGTAACGGTCGAGAAAAAAACCTCCGATATCCTTCTCATCGTTGCGATCACCTCTCCCGATGGGAGCTATGATGCAACGCAGATCAGTAACTACATATCCTCCAACCTCCTCGATGAAGTGAAAAAAATCCCCGGTGCGGGACGGGCACAGATTTTCGGTCAGCGCGATTACGCAATGCGCATATGGCTCAATCCTGATAAAATGGCCTCACTGGGTGTCAGCTCGACCGAAATAGCCTCAGCGATCCGAGATCAAAATCTCCAGGTCTCTCCCGGCCGTTTAGGACAAGCACCTACCAATGATGCCCAAATGTGGACGATGCAGCTCACCTCCAAAGGGCGTTTCTCAACAGCCGAAGAGTTCCAAAACATTATCGTCCGCTCCAAACCTGACGGTTCTATGATCCGTTTACGCGACGTTGCCCGTGTCGAACTGGGAAGCCAAAACTACGAATTTTTCGGACGGGTCAACGGTAAACCGGCCGCAATGATCGGTATTTTTGCCGATACCAATGCCAATGCGCTCAATACCTCTGCCGCCGTTGCCGCTAAAATGGAGAAACTCTCCCATAAATTTCCAAAAGGGATCGAGTACAATATCCCCTACGACACCACCGATTTCGTCAAAATCTCCATCGAAGAGGTTGTTTCTACCCTCTTAGAAGCGATTATCCTCGTCAGTTTGGTTATTTACCTCTTTTTGCAAAGTACCCGTGCGGCGATGATTCCGATCCTCTCCATCCCGATCTCTCTGACGGGTGCTTTTATCGGAATGTACTTGCTCGGCTACTCGATCAATACCCTTACACTCTTCGGTCTCGTTCTTGCCATCGGGATTGTCGTCGATGATGCGATTGTCGTCGTGGAGAATATGGAGAGGATATTGCAGAGTGAAAAGCTCTCTCCGCGAGAAGCCGCCATCAAAGCAATGACCCAAATATCGGGTCCCGTTGTCGCAATCGTTCTGGTCATGTGTGCCGTTTTCATCCCCGCTACCTTTATGGGGGGGATGACGGGGCAGCTTTACAAGCAGTTTGCCGCCACTATCGCCATCTCGGTTGTCTTTTCGGGCTTTATGGCCCTCACCTTTGCCCCTGCTATCGGTGCGTTGATCCTTAAAAAGCATACCGAAGAGCCTGCCGCATTCTTCCGCTGGTTTAACCGTATGTTTGCCAAAATGACCGAGGGGTATGTCCGCCGCTCAGCCTATATGATCCGCCGATCTTTGATCTTTTTGGTGATCTACCTCTCCACCTACGGTTTTATCGCCTTTTTTCACAAAACGCTCCCCAGCGCATTCCTCCCTATGGAAGATCAGGGGTATTTCATCACCAGTATCAACCTCCCTGAAGGTGCAACCGCGAACCGTACCCTTGAAGTGGTCAAAGAGGTTGAAAAAATTTTGGAGAAACAAGAAGGGGTGTACAAATTTACCGCTATTACCGGACTTAACGTCCTTACCTTTTCTCAAGAACCAAACTCCGCCGTCATCTTTACCCGCCTTACCTCTTGGGATGAGAGAACGACCAATGAGCTCAAAGTATTTGGTATTCTCAACTCCTTAGGACCGAAACTCGGGAGTATCAAAGAGGCAAAAGTATTTGCCATGCCTCCCCCTCCGATTCGGGGGATGGGGCCTTCGGATATGTTCAGTCTGAGACTTTTACAGCCGGGAAGCAACGATTACCATCAACACGCGGCAACGACCAATGCTTTCATCGGCGAACTTAAAAATGAACCGAGCATCAAAAATCCGTTCAGTACGATGAACATCAACAATCCGACCCTAACCGTCGAAGTAGACCGTGAAAAAGCCAAAATGATGGGACTTTCCATCAGTGATGTGTATCAAACTCTCCAAGCGACCATCGGAACGATGTACGTCAATCAGTTCGATAAAAACGGCAAAACCTACTGGGTTCAAATGCAATCGGATGCCCCTTTCCGCTCTACTCCCGAAGATATCGGGCGAGCTTGGGTTCGATCCTCCGGCGGGCAGCTTGTACCGCTTTCGAGCATTGTAACCATCAAGATGTCGAGCGCCCCCTCCTCCATCGAACACTTTAACGGTGTTTTGAGTACGACGATTATGGGCTCACCCGCACCGGGATACAGTTCAGGGGATATTATTAAAACGATCGAAAAGGCGGGAGATACCGTCTTGCCATCCACCGCAAGCTACGATTGGGACGGATTGTATCTCCAAGAGAAACTGGTCGGTTCCAAAGCCCTCTTTATCATCGCCTTTGCCCTCGTGATGGTGTATCTCATTTTAGCGGCACTGTATGAGCGCTGGGCGTTGCCGATATCGATTATGCTTGCCGTTCCGTATGGAATAATGGGAGCCTACGCGATCGTATGGATTATTCCGTTTTTAAACAATAACGTCTTTTTCCAAATCGGATTGCTTACCCTCATCGCCCTCTCCGCCAAAAATGCGATTTTAGTGGTCGAATTTGCCGAAGAGCAGCGCCAAATGGGGAAAAGCATCTACGATGCGACGATGGAGGCGGCACGGTTGCGTTACCGCCCGATGATGATGACCTCATTCGCCTTTCTGGCAGGAATGCTCCCCCTCATCTTTAGTTCGGGCGCAGGGGCGATGGGACGCTTCTCTATCGGAGTTGCGATGTTTGGCGGAATGCTGGCGGCAACCTTCATCGAGCGTTACTTTATCCCGTTCCTCTATTACTGGGTTGCAACCGTTCAGGAAAAATTTGCCTCTCCTAAAGGAGCTGATCATGAATAAATTACACCTCCATCTCACCCTTCTCTCTGCCCTCTTGATGGGGGGATGCGCCATCGGGCCCGATTATGTTCGCCCTGATGTTACCACGCCGGATACGTTTCTCCATAATGAGAGCAATCAAACGACTCACAAGAGTATAGATAACAAGTGGTGGAAAAGCTTCAACGATGAAGCTCTCAATCGTGCCATTGAAGAGGCGCAAATTTCCAATTATGACCTGCAAGCCTCCCGTGCTTCCGTTGATGCACTGTTAGGACAATTCGATCAGGCCAAATCGTATCTCTACCCTCAAATCAACGCGAACGGCTCTTTGACTCGTAAAGGGGTCGATAATGCCTCTACCGGCGGTTATCAACTGCGTGAGGGGGTAACCTCTACCTATGCGGGATCACTCTCGTTAGCCAGTTATGAAATCGATCTGTTTGGAAAAGTTCGCCGCGCCAATGAATCGGCACGCGCGGCACTCCTCTCCAGTGAATACGCCTCGCAAACACTCAAACTATCCACTGCTTCGAGCGTTGCCGCATCGTACTTTAAACTCTCCTCCTTACAAGAACAGATCATTTTGGCACAAAAGAACGTTGAGCTGAGTGATGAAATCGTAAAACTCAATGAGATAAAATACAAACACGGTGTTATCGCCGAGACGATTTTGTTACAGTCGATATCCGAAATACAAAGTGCTAAAGCGACCCTTTCTCAATTAGAAGCCTCAAAAATAGCAGAGGAGTCAACCTATAACCTTTTATTAGGGCGCAATCCCTCATCGGTTCGTGCTACGTCCTTAGATAAAATAACACTTCCGGACGTACCCTCTGCACTCCCCTCCAGCCTCTTAAACAAACGTCCGGACATCGCGGCGGCAGAACAAAATCTGATTGCCGCCAATGCCCGAATCGGAGTTGCCCGCGCCGCCTATTTTCCCAGTATCAAACTAACGGGGATGTTAGGGGTGCAAAGTCTTGAACTAAACAACTTCGTCTCCAATCCGGCACGTATTTGGGAACTTGCCCCCTCCATTAGTCTCCCCCTTTTCTCTGCAGGACGGATTGCCGGTGAGATTAAAACGGCTGAAGCCGATCGAAATCAAACGCTGGCGCTTTATAAAAAAAGTATAGTCGGTGCCTTCAACGATACCGATAACGCTATCGGACAAGCGGCTAAGGCGAAAGAACAGCTCCGTTATCAACACGCACGCTCCAATGCGATATACAAAGCGTTAGAGCAGAGTAAATTACGCTATCAAGTAGGAACGATCAGCTACAGCGATATGCTTCTCGTACAGCAACAATGGATACAAGCATCACAGCAACACCTCATTGCCAAACAAAATGCCCTTATCGCAACCCTCTCTCTCTATAAAGCATTAGGGGGAGGGTGGTCAGATGAGCAAACACCACCCCTTCCCAATCTTCTTCCAGCAGGACGATAATCGTACTATTACTACTAGCGCAATACGCCGGTAGTAGTTTAATCGCGTCTCTCTAAATGCCTCTAAAAAGACAATCAATAGTAAATAAGCGCCAAAAAATGGAAAATTATCCATTTTTTTTCTCTTATTTGTCACAGTTCTACCCTTATTTCATACTTATTTGATAAAGTTTTGATGTCACACAAAGCCCTATTTTAGGGCTTTATAAAAAACATTCAAAAAAAACCTCCAAAATACTTGACAAGTATAGGGGAAGTAGTGGTATACTTCCGCCATATTTTTTTAAGGAGCCTTACCATGTTGAAAGTTATCTCTGCTTTGTTACTTGCTGCTATGTTCATCGGATGTAGCGAATCTGCTACTACAGAAGCACCTGCTGCTACTGAAGAAGTTGCACCAGTTGCTGAAGAAGCTGCTGCACCAATGGAAGAAGCAAACGCTACTGCTGTTGAAGCAAACGTTACTGCTGCTCAATAAGTTTCGACTTATTCCTAGTTTCGCACTCCGGTGCGAAATTTTTCCTCTTTCTCTATCTTTTAAAATAAAATCAAACTAACTTATCATACACTGTCCTAATCTAATTTAGGAGTATTCTTTTATGAAAACCTTTCTCTACGTTATCTGTTCCCTTTTTTTAATCGGATGCAGTGAATCAACCTCAGAGCAAACGCCCTCATCTACTGAACCAAAAACCGTAGTCACCTATACCGTCGAAGCAAATACGTCAACTCCTGAGCAAAAGGCTCCCGTATCAGAAACTGCAGCCCCTCTAGCAACATCCGTTGATGGTACCGCCTTGTTTGGACAAAAATGTGCTTCTTGCCATGGAGCTAAAGGTGAAAAACCGGCATTGGGGAAATCCGCTGTTATTGCAGAGTTTAGTGAACAGCAAATCAAAGATGCCCTTAAAGGGTATCAAGCCGGTACCTACGGCAAAGAGATGAAAGGGTTAATGCAAGGACAAGCCAAAGGACTTAATGAAGCTCAGATCGGTGCTCTGGCTAAAGCTATTTCGGCACGTTAACCTTCACTTTTAGGTAGCGCAAATTTCTGCGTTACCAACTCCCCCTCTTCGTTAAAAAAGAGATAGTAGAGCTTATCTTTTTTCACATTTAACCCTGCTAGATAGCGCAATGCCAGATTGGCTTGCAACGAAGCAATGTGCATCACGATAGGTGCCGCAATACCTGCAGGGGTCTTAGAGGTAATTTTAAAGAGTTCATTAAAAGAGGCCTCTTCGAAAAAGCAAACCTGTCCGTTAAACGCTTCTACCGATCCATAAATCCATGGCAACCCTTTGGACTTGGCATACGTATTAATAGCGCCTCGAGAGGGCAAATTATCCGTTGCATCGATAATCAGATCAACCTCAATATTCTTTTCAGTAAATTCCTCAAAATTACAAACGTGTGAATACGCTCTAACATAGGGGCACCGCTCTTCAATCAAAGCGGCACACAGTTCGGCTTTGTATTTATCTTCATCTCCCATTTTAAAAGCGATTTGACGATGGATATTATGCAAACTCACCGTATCAAAATCAATCATATGGATCTCGCCGATTCCCGATGCACCCAGAGCGAACGCTAAAGACGATCCAAGACCTCCGCTTCCGATAACGGCTATCTTCTTTGCTTGCAGGAGTTGTTGCGTCTCTTCCCCCCACAATTGCACCTGACGGTGAAAATAGTGCATCATTTCTGCTCCTTTGATATTTGAGCTTTAGCTTACCATCGTTTTGATAAATAGTCCCACTATTCTCACTCTGATACTAAGGTATTAATCTCTGCCGAGGGAAGCATTATGACGAACCGAGCACCGCCGGCAATATTTTCAACCCAAATTTTTCCCCTGAAACTCTCTTCAATTATGTATTTGGACATATGAAGCCCCAATCCGCTTCCATGTTCATTATCTTTGGTCGTAAAATAGATATCAAAGACTTTTTCTATAACATTTGATGCAATCCCTCCGGCATTATCTTCAACACTAATCTTAATCCCTTTCTCAAACTCTTCTATACGTATTGAGATCTTCCCATCGGTCATTCTCTGCTCGATAATAGCGTCATGGGCATTTTTTATCAAATTCATCAAAACCTGTATCATCTCATTTTTGGCAATATTCACTTTGAGTGTCGTTGAAACATCGAGGTAGGTTTTAATTTTTGCGTATTTTAGAAATACATCACTCAGCTTCAATGCTTCTACTGCTAATTCACCCACATCTTCCAGTGACTTTGATTTATCGGTTTTGTAAAAATTACGAAAATCATCAATCGTTTTAGAGAGGTATTGAAGATGTTCGTCTATCCGTTCATGACTCTCCTCAAAAGCTTTTGCATCGCATTTTCCAAGCTTCTGCTTCACATACATATCCTGATTAATCAATGCTAGCGTATTAAGCGGCTGACGCCATTGATGTGCAATCTGCTCAATCATTTCCCCCATAGCCGCGAGTCTGGATTGCTGAACAAACAGGCGGTCTTTAAGACGTGCTTCATTCAATGCACTCTCTACCTTATCTCTAAGGGTATCATTAAGATGATTCAACTTTTCAATGTATTCGCGCTGCAAGAGGTACACCCGATCGGCTAATGCGAGAGAGAGGAAAATCATCTCAATGGCTGATCCGATTTGCTGTACATTATTAATGCCGTAAAAACTGGGGATAAGATCAAATTTATTAAATGCAAATATGATCGTAGCAATTAAAAACGAACTCCATCCGGCTACATAAAAACGGGCTGCTCGATATTCATGACGCATCACTCTCAAACCCGCTATCAACAAAACGACAGGTAATATAGAGGCCAAAGCAGCATTATAAGGGATCACTTGAGCGTAATGGAGAAACAATGAGGCAATTGCCATAAAAATACTCAGGAACATCATTATAATAATGGCCTTATCAACCTTCGGCGCATACATCGGCGTATTCAAAAAGTATCGGCTGAAATAGAGTGCGCAAAAAGCGGTAAAGGGGATAAACGCGCTCGATCCATGTTCTATAAACCAGTAATTATCGCCCCAAATATATTTAATCCCCAACCCGTCAAATGAAAGCTGCCATAGAATAAAAGAGACAAGAAATAAAATGTATCGAAGATAGTTTTTGTCCATCGTATAAATAAATAACACCGCGTTATAAAGAAGAACAATAAAAAAAATCCCGTAGTAGATCCCTACAAAAATATTATTTTTCTCTAGCTCTTCCATCAAACTCTCGGAAGAGAAAATAGAGAGGGGAAGCTGCATTGAACTTTGAGTTTTGAGACGAATATAGAGTGTCGCATCACTAATATTATTAAGAGGAAGTTCGGAAATAAAATAATGTGAACCGATATCGCGTGAACTAAACGGTTGAGAGGTTCCCATTCGCTGATGCTTGATAATTCGGCCATCAGGTTGAAGAAGGTACATATCGATGGATTCTAAAAGGGGATAATCAATTTTCATCCACCAATGTGTATCTGTGGAAGACGAAGTACGCAAATTGATTTTAAACCAGTAAACGGATCGTGTAAATCCAAAATTTACACTCCGTTCTTTAGTATAAGGGGTAAAGTATTCCCCTTTTATCTCCTCAAGTTTGAGACTTCCTTGGATATCTTCAAGATAAGATATTGAACCCTCAGTGGGTGTTAAGACCCCCCTTTGGAGCGTTAGGAAAGAGGCTTGTAGTACAAATGTAGAAACGAAAAAAAGAAAAAGTAGCTTTTTCAATCTAGCTTCGTTTTCGCAACGCCTCTTTAAACCCCCAACCTTTGCGTGACTCTATGAGGCTTTTTCGATCAAGATCAACGATTAACAGCTCTTCTGTATTACCGAGGTCTGCTTCAATCTCCCCATCGGGGGAGACAACCATCGAATCACCGTAAAATTTCCATGCATGTTGTTCATCACAATACTCCCCTACACGGTTGGCACGGAGAATATAACAGTTATGGGTAAACGCTCTGGTTTTTATCAACTCTCTCCAACGATTATGCGATTCGAACGTTGATGCACTCGGTACTAAAACCACGTCCACGACTTTGGAGCTTACGGCATTCCACATAGGATCAAAGTGGGTCTCAAACCCACCCATTACCGCAAATTTAAACCCTCCGCATGCAAAAACCATCGGAGGTTTTACAGACTCAATCGGATTGTTAAAAAATTTCTCTTCATTCCAATGAGGATAGTTAATCAAAAATTGCTGAGGATAATAGGTGACACTGCGGGCGTTAACCTTTGCTATCATTTTCGTACACTCTTTCTTTTTCACCGTTACGATAGGGGCAACAAAAGTAAGGTCGTATTTGAGAGCCAGAGATTTGAGGGTTTCAATTTGATGGGCACTTTGTTCGGCAATCATACTGATGGGGGTTTGGATCAGCTCTTTGAAAAACGGGTTAAGGAGGTATTCTCCCATCAAAACAAGTTTTACCCCTTTTTGATTTGCAACACGTGCATAACTTTCAAGCTTATTGCTTCCCATTCCGATGGAGGGGAGTTGGAGTATGGCGACGCGCATTATTGCTCCTGATTTTTAATAATTTGAATCTGCAACTCTGCATTTTGAAGCATGGTTTCGGCAGTTTTTAACTCTTTCATCCCCTCTTCATACGCTTTGACACTCTCGTTCATCGGCATTGCGGGATCCATCAGCTTCTCTAGAATCGCCTTGGCATTGGTAATCTTCGTCTCGAAACTCTCATCGCTCTTCATAGGGCCTCCCGAACATAATTCTCTATTTTATCAATTTCTACTAAAAAAGCGTCATGTCCGTAATCACTTTCAATTTCGAGATAATCGCTGTTTGTTTTTCCTAGTGCCTTCATTGCGGTATGGATATTCTCCATCTCGCTTGGAAGGAAAAGGATATCTTTCTCAAACCCGACCAAATAGAGCTCCGCATTGATTTTTCCTAATGCCTCTTCAAGAGAATCAAAACCCCTAGAGAGATCGTAGATATTAATCGCTTTCGTAATATAGAGATACGAAAGGGGATCAAACCACTTCGTAAAGTTATAGCCGTTATACTCCAGATAGGACTCAACCTGAAATTTTCCGAATAACTCATATAAGCCGTCGGTTCGCTTGTATTCACGACCGAACTTCTTTGTCATAGACTGATGGGATAAAAAACTGATATGTCCCGCCATACGCCCGATCGCCATGCCGCTAAGACCATTTTCGCGAATCACTTCGGGATCATAATAGCCGTTTTTAAATTCGGGATCTTTGAGAATCGCCTCTTGTGCGACTTTGTTAAACGCAATCGCCCACGGTTGTGTTGCTGCCGTCGTTGCCATCGCTATGATTTTTTTGGCGAAATTCGGGAAAAAGACACCAAACGCTAACGCTTGCATCCCCCCCATAGATCCGCCGATGATGGCATGGACTTGATGAATACCCAAACGGTCAAATAAAATACGCTGAGCTTTCACCATATCGAGGATCGTAATGACAGGGAATTTATAACGGTACGGTTCATGATAGGGATAGCGCATCGACATAGGTCCCGTGCTGCCAAAACAACTCCCGATGACATTCGTACAGATCACGAAAAATTTGTCGGTATCGACCGCTTTTCCCTGCCCTATAAGTCCATCCCACCATCCGCTCTTATTATCCCCCTCATACGTCCCCGCCGCATGATGAGAACCCGTGAGGGCATGGCAAATCACGATCACATTGTCCCGCGCTTCATTGAGTTCACCGTATGTTTCATAGATGATGTCATACGGTTCTAAGATACGCCCGCTCTCTAAATAGAGAGGGTTGGTAAAATGTTCGCTCTTGATTTGCAGATTTAACATGGAACCCTTTACGCGCCGAATGCCTGAGACAAATCATCGATCAAATCACTCGATGCTTCAAGCCCGATACTGAGACGGATAAGCCCTGACGGGACTCCGCATGCTATTAACTCTTCATTAGAGAGTTGTTGATGAGTTGTCGATGCCGGATGGGTGATAATCGATTTAGAATCCCCGATATTAACCACTAGAGAGAAAAGTTTTGTCGCATCCACAATCTGTTTCGCTTTCTCGAAACTCTCCACCTCAAAGCTGAGCAATCCGCTCGACATACCGTTTTGGAAATAACGTTGTGCATTGGCGAAATTGCTGTTGCTTTTTAATCCGGGATAGTTCACTTTTTTAACCATCGGATGAGACTCTAAAAATTCGGCAACTGCTTGAGCGTTGCGTGAGTGCTCTCTCATACGAAGCGAAAGGGTTTCGATCCCTTGGATAAAGAGCCAAGAGTTAAACGGGGATACAACCGCACCCAAATCGCGCAAAAGCGAGAGGCGGGCACGAAGACAAAAAAGTGGCAACGGCACATCGACATAGACCAAGCCGTGATAACTCTCATCCGCTTCATTAAATTGAGGATAACGAGCGTTTCCTTTGATAAAATCGACCAGCCCCTCACGCTCTACCATGATCCCGCCGATGGCAAGCCCCTGCCCCGTCGTATATTTACTCGCACTGTGAACGACGACATCGACCCCTGACTCCAAAGGACGGCACAATACCGGAGTCGCTACCGTGTTATCGACAATGGTAAGAATACCGTGCTTTTTGGCAATAGCCGTTATCGCAGCAATGTCGGCGACATCGATACTCGGATTGGTCAATGTTTCGAAAAAGATCGCTTTGGTTTTATCGTCCACCAACGCTTCAATCTCGCTCGGATTTTGAACATCAAAATAACGGGCTTGAATCCCGAAACGTTTCAATGTGTATGATGCTTGGGTCAAGGTTCCGCCGTAAAGCTGACGGGCACAGATAATATTGTCCCCCGATTCCGCTGCATTGGCAATGGCGTAGAAGATAGCCGCCATCCCGCTTGACGTTGCCAAACCTGCCGCGCCACCTTCCAATGTTGCAAAACGTTTTTCAAATACATCCGTCGTCGGATTATTCAAACGGGTATAGATATTTCCTAGCTCTTTAAGTGCAAACAAGTTTGCCGCATGCTCGACGTCACGAAATTCGTATGCCGTCGTTTGATAAATAGGAACTGCCATCGTACTTTGGGTATCTTTGTCATATCCCGCGTGTAGTGCTTCGGTTTGAAGTTGCATGTTCATCCTTTAGGTTGTTTTGTGCAATTGTATCGACATAGCCCGCATTTTCCCATGTTTCCCTAACGGTTTAATGTCCATTAGTTTAATAAGGAATATTTATACGTGGTAGTTCGGTGCTTCCTGAGTAATGATAACATCATGAACGTGTGACTCTTTCAGCCCTGCACTG